>QHRJ01000246.1 GCA_003220075.1 Verrucomicrobiota bacterium | reverse complement strand
TCCGTGGCGAAGAGGCCTGTCGTCGCGCGCCTCACAATGGCCTAAAAGCGCGGCGTAGATTTTCTACGGTCTCTTCTACGGTCGGACAAATTTTTGCTGCAAAACCGCGCAATTCTGCGCAACACAGCGCGAATGCTGAATCGACGAATACGTAGCGTCGGCAATGCTGTGCAAAGCAGCGAAATGATGCGCAACTCGTTAGGCTTGAATTAGAAATCCGTTGCTCTATCCGGCTGAGCTACGGGCGCATTTACTAGAGAAACCAGTGTAACAAAGTTCGCATGGTCCACGGACTGTCAATCCGTTGTTACTGTAGCTGCCGGTTAGCGACTGCCGAGTGGTTGCAAGATAGTTTCAGTTCTATCGGTTAAGCATGCTCAGAATGGTTGATAATTAGGATGCAACCGTATTCTCATAAGTCTGAGCGCGAGAGTCGCGCATCGTCTCACTGGGTTCCTATTTGGCCAGCTCTTTACCTTTCGGCCATTTTGTGAAGAAACATGATGACGGCGAGAGGCTAGGGAGTAGTTTTACCTATCGATATAGCCTTCGGCCCGTAAACTGCGCGCTACGGCTTAATCCGCCAGACGAGATGGTGGTCGTAGTCGGCGAGCCAGATCGTGCCGTAGTTGAAGTGAATCGCGTCTCCGCCGCGGCCGTACCACTGCGCGACGATGCTGTTTGTGCTCGCGTCGATCTTCGTCAACGGAACGCCGACTAGCGTCGTCCACACGTATCCGGCGCCAAAGGTCACGTCGCCGCCGAAGCCGGGGATGTTGGCGTAGATGCGTGCTTCGATGCGCTTCGTACGCGGATCGACGCGCGTTACGACGCCGTCGTCCTGACCGATCGTCCACACGCCGCCGCCGCCGGTCGTCACGAAGTGCGGACCCCCCGGAACGGGAACCTTGGCTACGACCCGTCCGTCGCTCGCATCGACCGCCGTCAGGACGTTCGACGCTTTGCTCGTGATCCACACGAGACCGCCGGCGTACGTGGGATTCTGCGAGCCCGACGCCACGGTCACGCGCTGGCGCACCTTGCCGCTCGACGGATCGATGCGCGACAGCTCGGTGTTTCCGGTCGCCATCCACAAGCTGTCGCGGCTGGCCGTAATGCCGCCCTCCGAGTTCGCCGGCGCAATCGGCAGCGTCGCTACGACGCGGTTGGTTGCCGCATCGATGCGCACGAGCGACGTACCCTTGTCGTTCGCGCACAGCGGAATCCACAGGCTCGAGAAGCCGAACGCCGCGCCCGAACACGGAACGCCGCCGACTTTGATGCGCGCCGTGATTGCATTGGTCGCGGCATCTATGCGCTCGATTTCCTTTAGGCTGATGTTCGCGATCCACAGCGCGCCGGCGCCGGTTGCCATCCAGTCCGGACCGCCGCCGGTAACAATCGTGGTCCGCGGCAGATCGGTCACGGCGGGCAACGGCAGGTTGAAGAGCTGCGACGGCGAGGCACTCGCGTCGAAACTCTGCACCGTCATCCAGAACGAGCCGTCGGCCGTCTGAGCGAATTCGATCGGCATCAAGTGTTTCTGCGGCAAATTGAACTCCTTGAGTTTGCCGTCCGCCGAAATGGCCGTGACCGAACCGGTACCGTCTTTATGCATTACGCCGATAAACACGCCGCCGTTCCGGCTCCCAAAGATCGACCCTGTATCGATGGCGTTCGGCAGCTCGTACTCGGTGAGCGCCCCGCTCGCCGTCATGCGCGTAACCGCGTTCTTTTTGCCGAACCAGAACGAATCGTCGATGGCGGTGGTGATATCGCCGGTCATTTGGCCGGCGCCGGCGCTAAAATGACTGACGCTGCCAGTCGTCGTCAGGCGCCCGATCCGGTTCGTTCCCACCTCGGTAAACCAGATCGCTTTATCGGGTCCGGCGATCAGCGCGGTGGGACGGCTCGCGCTATCGCCCGTGCGAAACTCTTGGATCTTTCCATCTGGCGCGATGCGCCCGATCTTGCCCGCCCTGGACTCGACGAACCACATCGCCCCGTCGGGGCCACGCGTAATGTCGAGCGGATACGCGTCCGGCGTCGGTACCGGGTACTCTTTGATCGTGCGCTCGTGCGTAACCATCGCGAGCTTGTTCGCCACGCTCTCGGTGAACCAGATCGAGCGATCTGCGGCGATGTTGATCGAGCCGGGTTGCGAACCTTGTGTCGGTGTTAGGTGGCTTCTTTCAGTGCCGGTGCGAGTATCGAACTCGACGACACTCGACGTGTCGTCGGTCGTCGCATTGTCGAACCACAAACCCTTGAGTGGACCCTCCGAGTTATAGACGATGCCGTGCGGATGAGCTTCTTTTACCGGGAACGCCTTGATCGTGCCGCAGATCGCTTTCATTCCCGGTCCGCACGCCGTCGGCGCAACCGCACCGCCGCCGCTGGATAAAGACAAGGATGCGAGTGCAAAAACGCACCCGCCCCAAACAGTCAGGGCAGGCAAGCGCATAATAAAAATTCGAGGTTCGTGCGAACTGTTAGTCGCCACCGAGGATCGGCAGTGAAGACGCTTTCCCAGACCAAACTTCTCCGAGCCGCACGGCTTGAAGTGTCGTCGACTGAGCGTTGGGTCTGGCAAGATCGTATTTGGTCACGCTCGCGTCCGTGACTTCAGGCCCAACACCGCTGACCAGCAGATTGGCGCCGGTTGTCGTACTAGTCGTAGCCACCCGTGTGCCGCCAGATCCACCAAAAGGCTCGAAGCTCGCGATCTCGCGGAACTGGGCACCGTGATCGTGGTGCAGCGGGTTGTGCAGGTACATCGAAGGGCCTCCGTCCAGTGCGCAGCCGCTAGAAAAAATCTTTACTGAACCGTGATCAGCGAGCTGACTGACTATGATCCGCTGAGCACCACCAAGTGTCCCGGCGAGCCAACCGATCGCTAGAGAAACGCCGCCCCGATAACTGTCGCCGAATGGGACGAAAGACGAAGTATTCACAGGCTGGTCAGTCGGCTGCGCGCTCTCGCGATCAGCTTTGGCGATGGGCTTCAACAGAGGAAAGGCGAATACCTTGATCTTCGCCTCGACGCCAGGCCCGGGCGCAGTAACGATGCTTTCGCGACCAGTCGAAAAGTCTACGAAGCCCGCAGCGACGGTGACGCCGGACTGATCGTCACCATAGGGTTTGAACGCGGCAAAGAGCGCCGGCCCGGCGCTCGATGCTGCCGCCAGCGGGATTTGATACACCTTAACTTCACTTGGGATCCCCGGACCGGATCCCACAATCACATTGTCGGCCGTTGTCCCGTCGATGCATGCAGCCGCCACGCTGACACCGCCACGCGCAGTGGGTTCGAACGGCTGAAAGCGCGCCAACTCGGTCCCGAAGGTGCCTTTGCCGCGTAGGGACGCGCCGGCATAGGCGACGACTTCGGGGGCGTGATCTTTACCGGCGCCGACGATCAGGTCGAGAATGCCATCGCCATCAACATCGCCCATCGCCACGTTGACGCTCCCTTCATAACCCGGGAATGGAATGACCGTGCCTATCAATCGGTCACCGTTGCCATCATAGAGACGAACCTCCGCAGGGCTGCCGGGTGCGCCGGGAACCGCCACGGCATAAACCGAGACCGCGGGTATGACGTTGATAAGCGCCATTAGTCCGTTGTCTTCATGGTTGAGACGATGGCAATGCGTCACGTAAAGCCCGGTATATTCGTCGAAGCGCGTACGGATCGTGAGGATGCCGGGTTCGACGACGGTCTCGTCGCCGTACATCGTTGGCGCCGGCGCATTGGCATTATCGATTGAAAACTTGTCCGGGCCGGTCCGTAGGCCGGTCGTAGGATCAAAGTACTCGACCACCTGAAAATCATTGACGTGCACGTGAATGGGATGCTCGTCGTTGTTGTGGTTTACAAATTTCCATTCCTCCACTGAGTTAAGCCGAGGTTGGATCAGCGGCACCTTGGGGAATGCGATGCCATCGAATGCATAGACGAATGCTTTCGGGTCCTGTGGGCTCGCCAAGCTGTTGAGAAATCCGCCGGATATCAGAATCTGCCGCTCGAAGTCCGGGGTGCTACTGGAAAGGTCGACATAGGACGTATAGCCGCCGAGCGGCTGACCTTCGGCAAAAGCGGTCGTTAGGCCGCCTGGCTCCGCTGCTGTTGCTCTTAGTAGCACCTGGGTTGGAAAGATGAAGAACCCGTCGGCATAACTGACGGCCGAGGGCAGCACGCTTAGGGTCCCCAGGATCGCTGGAGGATTGTCGGTTCCGCTGTTGGTGTAGAGCACGCCGGGGGCGGTGATCGTCTTGGCGCCGCCGCCGCGCTCCGGCATCTCCAGAACAAGCTCGCCTTCCGCCGGAATCGTCACGGCAATCGCGAAGCGGCTCGCCGGTGGAATGAGCAATCGGGTTTTGTCGGCGGGCGGATAATGAACGGCCGGATACGGATTGCCGTCCTGCCCAATGACGGCGATTGGTGGATGCCGCCCAGTGGCCGTTTCCGTGAGCTGCAAATTCATGTAGGCCATGTCGCTCACATTCGCGAGCACCCAAATTTCGGTCTGGCCCGCCTTACTCTTGATGACGGGTTGAAACTGTCCATTCACGGTGAATTGCACATCGCGTTGATAATCCGGGAGCGCTGGATTGGCCCACACATCGCTGTCCCCTTTGCCGTCCGCCGCAGTGAATTGTTGGAGATTGCTGGGGATAAACTCGAGCAGCCCGCGATGATTGTTGATTGAAAGCGGCCCGGTATACCAAACAGTGAAGTACCGCGTTCCCACTTTGGATTGATTGAAGTTGACCGGCGCAAGCGAGGGCCGGTACGTGCCGTTCGCCAGCTCGCCCGCCTTCGGCGGCGTTAGTGTGCTGACCCACTGCGGCCAGTTCGGATTGTTGAGTTGCGCCAGACTACCGGCACGGTCAAAGACGAAATTGTACTGAAGCGCCATATTCCGGATGGGAATGTTCTTCTTGGTGACGAGCGGCAGGTTGCCCTCGGTTCGTCCCACCGCAAGCAAACCAACGAGACCTGTATAGACCTGCGCCGAAGTGAGGCCATGAAGATGGCAGTGATACCAGAACAGCCCCTGGGGCATGTTCCGAGGCATGTCATAGGTGTAGGTGTTCGACATCCCCGGAGGGATGTGCAGCATGACATTGTCCGCATTTCCCTTCGGACTGATGTGAGCTCCATGGGTGTGGAGATTTATTGGTGACGAAGTCATCTGCTCCGGGTAGAGCGGAACGGGCTGACCCTTCGCCGTGTACTGGGGAATGAAGTAGTCCCGGATGGTCAAGCCGGTGAGGGCGTTTTCGAAGTGGACGATCAGTCTTTCGCCGGGAAATACCTGGAGAGTCGGCGCGGGATAGAGATTGCCGCCGGACCTCTGCCCGTTTGATGCCGAACCGTGGATCACCTCGTAATCGAACAGCAGGAAGTTTTCAACAGGTGTGGCTACCGTGTCGAGCGTTGCCTTGCCTTGCCTTGCAGTGAGGCGAACTTCGAGGACGCCGTCCTTGCTCGCCAGCACGACTGGCTCGCGAAAGTCCGGCCGCGCTGCCAGATCCTTGTTTTTAGTTTGTGTGGCGGCAGTCGCGCTGGGCGATGTAAGCGCTAGTAAGACAGCAAAGGCAGCTAGTATTAGCAAGCTACGACTGACGTGGAGCGTGTGTTGCAATGGAAGTTTACGCATGAAAGGTCCTACGCCTCGCTAAGGTTATTGGCAGCACAGAATTTCGGTCACTGGCAGATAGAGAATTGAGATTGTAAATTTCATGTCGTGAATTGCAACCCAGCCAATGTGACGACTTTTCGCGATGTCAGTATCACCGACGACCAGGTAAGCCGGCTGAACTATGCCAGTGCGCGTATTCCTCTTGTGTATCCAGGTCAGCCGTGACGGATGGGTCATTCACCGGAATCCGCAGCCGTAACTGCTCGTGATTGCGAACAAACGTGCGGAGATCTTCTGCGTAGCTTTCGGCCAACTCAAAAAAGTGATGTTTTGGGAGGATCAGTGGATGAGCGGCGACGTTACAAAACACAGGCTGGCAGATCCGCGTCGGGTTTTGCTGCGACGCATTGAGCAGCAACCGAAGAGTCGAGATCTCAATTTGGGGTTGATCGCCAAGAGCGATGATCCAGTGTGTAAGACCCGAACGCCATCCTCTCCAGCGACTGGCTTCCTGTAACGAACTGAACATTCCCCGTTCGGGAAAAGAATTTTCAATCCACGCGTCGCAAGAGAATTCGCTATCATTTAACGCGCTTTTCAACATGCGATTGGACGCATCGAGAACGGGAGCGATCTGTGCAACGCCTAGTTTTCTCCACTGTTCGAGAAGATGGGCAAGAACTGTTTTTTTTTCCCACGGCAAAAGGAGTTTGCACGTACCCATCCGGCGTGATGCGCCTGCCGCGAGGAGCACAACGGCGAATGTGTTAACCCGTGTACGCTGCATTGCGAGACAGAATCCTTTCTTTCCGGGAACTCCGCAGCAGCGATGCACGCAAGGGGCGACCACTTGTGCCACGCGACACCATGAATACCTCTGCCATTACACTAACGGCAATCTCCGCTGGAGAATCGGCACCGATATCGATCCCGATCGGCGCGCGAACTTCGGTCAGCGCTTCGCGGGAGAAACCGCGCGCAGCAAGTTCGTCGAACACTTGCATCACTTTTTTCTTGCTGCCGATCATCCCGACGTAGCCCATGCCACCAGTTTCCAAAGCTGCCGCAAGGGCTTCACGGTCGATGTGATAGTTGCGGCTGACGAGGACAAGCGCATCGCGTTGCGACCACCTGCGACTTTTGATGAACTCTTCCGGCGCTGGATTGGAAAGGCAGAGGACTGGGGAGGGGAAATATACAGGCGCGAGCAATTCCTCGCGGTCATCGAGAACGTCCACGGCAAAGCCGCATTCGTTGGCGAGCTTCGCCAATGCTTGTGAGCAGTGTCCCGCGCCAACCAAACAAAAGAGCGGCGGTCGCGGCTGGGGCTCAATAAGAACCGTCACTTCCCCGCCACAGATCGCGCCGAAAGAATTTTCGCTCGCTTCATGTAGCGGATACGTCTTCAGAATGGATTTACCATCGGAGATAGCTCGCATCGCTTCGGAAACAACCAGTGACTCGAATTTTCCTCCGCCAATCGTTCCTGCACTGCGTCCATCCTGATAAATGAGCATCTTTGCGCCGACATCGCGTGGAGTGGAACCGGTTACTTTCGCAATCGTGGCTAGCGCACATGCTTCACCCGTCTTTAAGGCGTCTAGCAACAGCTGATAGATGACTTCGCCCTGGATCACTTAGTTTTTCAGAACTGAAAGCTGTTAGGCCGAGAGCTGTTGTCGGCGGATTTTGATCGTTTCAAATCCGCATTCTCGCGGATTGATCGAGCTCGAGTAAATCCAGTTCATGCGAAAACTGTTCTATCGGATGGTTAAAAAAAGCGCCAGAACAATGCGATTTCGACGGCGAAAAGTCCGCTGAGAATGCCTAACCCCCTTGGGGTTGCCCATCTCGGCGAAGTTTTGTCGAGGAACAGCCACCACCCAAATGCCCGAACAAAAACGGGCATCGTGATGAATGTAGTGCCCGCGACACTAAGTGTGTTGCCAATGAACATGGCGAGCGACGAATTGAACCCGCGCAGCAGTGGGTTGAGAAAACGCAATTCCAAAACGACGATGGGATAAAGGCCGAGCAGTACCAGCAATGCAGTTTTCCAATCGGGTGGTCCCTTTCCTGTCAGCGGGTTGATGGGTACCCAACCTGGGAAAGAAGTGGCGAGCCGCATCAGTTCCTCGTTCTCGATGAATGCTTTGGATTCCTGGAGCAATTTTGCCCGTTCGGGAGCGGCGAGCCATCCTTCCAGATGTTCCGTAGTATCGAAACGCAGCATCGTAGTCCAATGGCCACCGTTCGATGCTGGCGGCTGGAGATACATTCCCCGATAGCCGGGATACCGGGCTTGGGCATCTTGAATTCTCGCGCACCATTCTCGGTACGCGTCTTCCATTCCTGGCTTAACTTGCGAGAGAATCACCTGGGTAACAGTTGTCTCGGGCTGCGCTGAGTCCGACGCTTCCCGGTTCATTACCTCACCGAAGTTGCCGCCGGCGACCAACGGTAAGAGTTCGCCGATTATAGCCGCGCGTTCCTTAGACTGTTGCCACGCGGTCAGCTCGCTGGTGGACCTGAAGTTCAAAATGATCGTCCACATGTCGCTGTGCTTGTCCGGCGGCATGATATCGCTGCTGATAAAACCGGGAAATTTGGCAAGAGCCGCATCGTGCCGTGCCTTCCATGCAGCAAAAGCATCTTCGCTGCCGGCACGAACTTTCGCGGTGGCGATCAAAGCGGCAGGCGAACTCATTTACTGTCGGGAGTGTTCAACTCGGCTAACTGCGCAAAGATTCGGTCGGCGCTTAATGGCAGGCTAGTAAAGCGGATACCTGTAGCGTCAGCAAGAGCGTTACCCAATGCGGGAGAAATCGGGATGATAGGCGCTTCGCCGATAGGTTTCGCGCCCAATGGGCCATAGGCATCGTGCGTGTTCGCAAAAAAGATTTCCGTGCGTGGGATATCGGCGAACGCTGGGATGCGATAGTTTCGGAACGTCTGATTGATCACCGCGCCTTGATTATCAATGACCATGCGCTCAAACAGCGTGATCCCAATTCCCTGCGCGATTGCACCCTCCACTTGTCCACGGGCCTGCATCGGATTGATGATCGTACCCGCATCGTAAGCGTGAACGCTTTGAAGGATACGAATTTCGCCCGTAATTCGATGGACCGCGATACGAAAGCCATGCACCAGGAACGCCGTAGTTCGTGGAGAGTTGTACGCTTTACGCGAAACATGAAGTTTGTCCCGAAATGGCGACCTGGCGGAAACTTCTTTTAATGTGATCGAGTGGTTGCCGCATTGCACGCGATCGTGTTCAAGTCGGCATTCGGCCGCCGACACATCCATCAGCGCACTCGCGACCTCGACCAAATTGTCGCGTAGCGCTTCTGCGGCTTTACTCACTGCCACTGCCGCGACGCTTGTCCCTGTGCTGCCGAACGTCCCGGTGTCGTACGGCGTGCGATCGGTATCGGCAAAATCCATGGAGATGTTAGTTGCACGCGTGGTGAGTACCGAAGCTGCGATCTGCCGTTGCGCATTGGTAATGCCGTTCCCGAATTCGGCGGAGCCAATTGCAAGGTGATACGTGCCATTCGCCAACAGTGAGAGATGTGCCTCCGAGCGATGTTCGGTGGGAGGAGCGGCATCCTGGGCATGAGCGGCGATTCCCTTGCCCTCGAGCCAATCTTCGCCGTCGGGTTTTTTATCGCCCCTTCCGCTGGCAAGAGCTTTCTCGACGTAATCGAGACATTGATCGAAGCCATAGCTTCCTATCACGTCATCGTGTGGTGAAGGCCAGATACTGTGCACGGGGTCGTGCGGCTGAAGCATGTTCCTCCGCCGTATGGTAAACGGATCGATGCCTAGACTCAGGCCTAATTCGTCAATGGCACATTCAATGGCAAATGCCGGTTGTGTCGCGCCGTATCCACGAAATGCACCGGAAGGGGCGGTATTAGTGTAAACCGCATAACCGACACCTTTCTTGTTTTCACACCGGTACGTGGCCATGCACGAGCCAAGGGAGGATGCGAGGACCTCGCCGCCATGGTTCCCGTAAGCGCCGGTGTTAGAAATATTGCAGATTTGCATTGCCGTCAGTGTTCCATCTTTTTTGGCCCCGAGCTTGACCGTGATCTTCATGGGGTGCCGGCTAACAGTGGCAGTGAATTCCTCGGTGCGCGTGAACTCCCATTTGACCGGACGGCCCGTCTTTAATGCGCCGAGCATACAAAGGTCCTCACTGAGCAGTTCCTGCTTCCTACCAAATCCGCCACCCACTCGTTCCGTGAACACATGGATTTGTTGCGGGAACATGTTGAAGAGATACGCCAGCTTTGTTTTGGTGAGATGCGGCGCCTGCGTGCTGGTTCGGATGTGAATGCGGGCGTCCTCGCCGCGCCACGCGATCGAACCATGGGTTTCCATGTGTGCATGCTGGATCTTGTGCGCGTGGTACGTGCCTTCATAGATCGCGTCGGCTTCGGCAAACCCTTTCGCCACGTCTCCGACTTCGCCCTCGATCTTCATGAAAACATTGTGTTCCGTATCCTGAATGCGGGATTCAGCGCCGACTCCGGGGTGCAGAACTGGCGCATCAGGCTGCATAGCTTCTTCGGGGTCGAACACCGCGGGTAGAATTTCGTAATCGATCTCGACAAGGCGACACGCTTCCTCGGCCGCGCCTTCCGTCTCGGCGACAACGGCAACAACGCGCTGCCCGACAAAGCGCACTACATTGTCCAGCATGTAGGTGTCATCTGGATCGACGTGGAAGTCATCGTGCGTCGCCGTCGTATAAAGGCGTCGCGGTACGTCCTCCCACGTGAACACCGCGTGCACCCCGGGAAACGCCAGCGCTTTATCTTTGCGGATTCCTTTGATGCACGCGTGAGCGTGCGGTGACCGGACCACCTTCAGGTGAAGCATGCCTTCCATCGCAACATCCATCGTATAATGCGCTTTACCGGTGACGATGCTTTGGCCTAACGGATTTTGCAGACTCGCGCCGCAGGCATCTCCCGCTTTCTCTTCTTCCACGGAAACGATCCCGTGAAGTGCGTCATCAATCGCGTGATAGCCGGTGCAACGACAAAGATTTCCCTTGAGACGAAAGGGAAGATCGTTCTTTTCCTTTTCACAAAGGCTCGCCGACGTCATGAGCATGCCCGCCGTGCAAAAGCCGCATTGGTATGCCTGGGCACCGAGAAATGCCTTTTGCATCGGATGAAGCTCCCCGTTGTGCGCCAGGCCGCGAAGAGTGGTAATTTCGCGGCCTTCTCCTCTAAAAGCCGGAACGAGACAACTATGAACCGGTTTGCGATCGAGCCACACCGTGCATGCACCGCAGTCGCCTGCGTCGCATCCTTTCTTCACGTCAAACCAGCCGAGTTCGCGCAGGAACGTTCTCAAACACTGTCCGGGCCGCGGCTCGCCGCTAAATGCCTTTCCGTTGATTTTGTAGTTCATTCGAACTCGCGCTTTAGGCTGAAAGTTCACGCCGGATTTGTTCGGCGAAGTAGTAAGTAAGATTTTTGCGATGAACAGGTGACCCGTGTACATCATCGAGATAGAGGCTGAACGGCACGCCGTCATCAATGACGCGCTTGAGCTCATCTGCGGAAGGGATGCCGTTGAACGAAAGCTGTACCGGTCGCACCGTCGCAGCCGTAATCGTAAGCAGAACTTTTGGTTTGCCCCGGGACTTTGTTCCGATCATCAGGACCTCGGAACGTCCAAGATGCGTCAGCGTGAAACGACGAAACGCATAAGTTTTTTCCAGTGCAGTCGCAGGCAGATGGATGCTGCGCAGGAGTTCACCAGGTGCAAGGACATTACTATGATTGCCAGTGACGAAATCGACCACCGCTACTTCGCGTGGTTTTCCATTGCGCGGCCAGAGCGTGCAAACACCTTCCAGTGCGGCCGTGAGAGAAATCATCGGCCCCGCCGGAAGCGACATGCAGATGTTTCCGCCGACGGTGGCTTCGTTCCAGATTTTGAACGAAGCAAGGAAAGAGCGGCAGCATTCGCGAAGGAGCGGTGCAGCCAACCATTCCGCCGGCGCCTTTTCCACAAGTTGATCCAGCTCCACAACCTTGCATGTAGCTGCAATTTCCAATCCATTTTCCGAACGTTTGAGCGCGGGCCAATTTAGCGACTCGAGATCAATGAGCATATGCGTGTCGCTCTGTGGTTCCGAAAAGAGCCACGTTCCTCCCGCGAGCCATGCGTAGCCCTTCTTCCACTCTTTGATTGCACCCGAATCCGCGGGACGTCGGATCTCTGTGATTGTGTTCAGATCCATTAAGTCAAATCCAGATCAGTAAGTATTGCTGGCGAAAATTGCATGCTGGCGCGTTTCGAGATGCCGAATAATAACACATGGGGGTCGAAGCAACGTGGAAGCGAACGAGCTACCCCGCGTTGTGGTCCGCGACGCTGTCGGCATTACTTCTCTTTTGCCGGGGTAGCCGGAATTTTACAAGGCCAAATATACGTTGTTAGGCTGCGTGAAATTAGCAATCCTCGGAACATGAACGCCGCTAGCGTTCCACGGAGTAGCAATCCATGGCGAAGAGGCTTGTGGTCACGTGCCTCATAACGGCCTAAAAGCGCGGCGTAGATTTTCTACGGTCCGTTCTACGGTCGGGCGAGATTTTGATGCAAAACCGCGCAACTCTGCGCAACGCACTGCGAAAGCGA
>QHRJ01000245.1 GCA_003220075.1 Verrucomicrobiota bacterium | reverse complement strand
TGAAAGCGATCGATGGTCAACTGGAGCAGGAATATCCCGATTTTCGTCGCGGCTGGAGCGTGAAAGTCATTTCGCTCCGTCAGGAACTGCTTGGCGATCTGGAAGGGCACGTGCGCAGAGCATTGTTTATCCTCATGGCGGGGGTTGGGTTCCTTTTGCTCATCTGTTGCGCGAACGTGGCGAACCTGCAATTGGCGCGCGGCATCTCCCGTGAGCGCGAGCTCGCACTCCGTCGTGCGCTTGGCGCTGGTCGGTGGCGTCTCATCAGGCAACTTCTCACCGAAAGCATGCTGCTGGCGTTGCTTGGCGGCGCGGCTGGATTAATTCTCGCGAATTGGCTGCTGCCGATTCTGGCTGCGCTCAATCCGATTCGCGGAATTTCTTTCGCCGCATTTTTCCACAACTTCGAGCTCGACCAACGGGTGCTGGTATTCGCACTGTTTATTACTCTACTCACCGGTGTCGTATTTGGATTACTCCCTGCGCTGAAAGGCGCTGGCGCGGATGAGCTCATGCCGCGCATCAAAGAGGGCGACCAACGCAGGAATGGCACCGCGTCCGGCCGGCGCTGGTTCAATGCATTGATCGTGACTGAGATTGCGATCGCCCTCACCTTACTCGTCTGCGGTGGGCTGATGGTCCGAAGTTTCCATCGCCTGCAATACGTCGACCTTGGTTTCAAGCCCGACAATCTCCTGACCATGAAAATGGTCCTGTCGGACTCAAAATACTCTCCATATCGCGTCCGTGTCGCGTTTAGCGATCAAGTGCTCGAGCGCATCCGTCATCTGTCTGGGGTAATCGCAGCCGGAACCACAACAAACATTCCGCTTGAGCGAGAAATTGCGATTGACGCAGTCTTTGATGTCGAGGGGCGGCCGCCGGCGAACCCAAATGAGGTTCCGATTACTTCGCATCGCGTTGTTAGCCCGGACTACCTCGAGACGCTTGGTGTTACCTTGCTCAAGGGACGGTTGATCGACAAAAACGATCGCGCGGAAAGTCCGCCAGTGGTGGTTGTCAGTCAGGAATTCGCGCGGCAAGCGTGGCCCGGAGAAGACGCCATGGGCAAACGAGTGCGGCGCGTTCGTGCCGGACAAACCTTTCCCTGGATGACCGTGGTCGGCGTCGTCAAAGACGTGAAGGAGGATCTATTCAATTACCGTATCAATCGACCGGTTTGGTATGTGCCCTACGCGCAGGTCGAAAACAATTTTCCGCTCAATCTCGTTGTGCGCGCGAGTGTCGATCCAACATCCTTAATTGGGGCGGTCCGCGACATTATTCGCAGCGTCGATCCCGATCAGCCAATCTCAAACATCATGACGATGAACGCGAATCTCAGTGGCGTTCTCGTTACCGAACGTTTCGGCGCGGTTTTGATGGGAACGCTCGCGGTGACGGGATTATTGCTCGCAGCCATCGGGCTCTACGGCGTCATGGCCTACTCAGTGAGCCATCGGACGGGTGAAATCGGTTTGCGGGTGGCGCTTGGCGCACAACCGAAACATATCCTTGAATTGATTATGGGCCACGGCATGAAGCTGACTTTGCTAGGCGTGGCCATTGGATTAATTCTGGCTTGGAGCACAACACGGCTGCTGGTTAGTTTGCTTTTCGAGCTAAGCGCGACAGACGCTGCTACGTTCAGCGCTATTTCTCTTCTTCTTGGGCTGACTGGCTTGCTTGCCTGTTATTTGCCGGCACGCGCTGCCATGCGGCTAAACCCAGTGGAGGCTCTCCGTTACGAATGAGGAACTACGATGCTAAATGATCTGCGATTTGCTTTTCGGTTGCTGTTGAAGAACCCGGCGTTCACCACCGTGGCCGTCGTCGCAATTGCCCTTGGCATCGGCGCGAACACTGCCGTCCTAAGTCTCGTTAATGCGCTCCTGATTCGGCCGCTGCCGTATCGCGCTCCGGCCCGCATCGTGTTGATGCTGGAGCACTTTCGCGCGCAACATCTCGACGCCATTCCCGTTTCCGCGCCGGAATTCGTCGATTATCAAACGAACTGCCGCAGTTTCGACGAGATGGCGGTGTTTCAGCCAGGCACATTCAATTTTGCGGGCGGTGATCGCCCCGAACGCATTTTCGGCGCGGTCGGTTCAGCCGATCTTTTCAACGTTCTCGGCGTCGCGCCGATTCGCGGACGCGTCTTCGAGCCCGCCGATTGCACGGCTGGACACGACGACGTGCTGATCATCAGTGAACGACTGTGGAGGCACCGGTTCAATACCGATCCGCAAATTATTGGAAGTAAGATTGTCGCAAACGGTCGCGGCTTCACCATCGTCGGCGTGATGCCGGCGAGTTTCGAATTTCCGATTCCACTTTTTGGAATTCAAGGTGCGCAGTTTGGCGAACGAGCCGATGTCTGGCAGCCGCTGGCTTTCACCGCGCAGGAATTGAAAATTCGTTACTCGCGCGGCTACGCCATCATCGCGCGTCTTGCTCAAGGGGCTTCCGCAAAACAAACGCAGGCCGAGCTCGATACCGTGACGGCAGCAATGCGTAGGAATTATCCGGACAATTATCCGAAGGATGACAGCTTCGGAATCACCGCCTTTCCGCTTAACGAAGTCGTGCTTGGGCCAATGAAACCGTTGCTGCTGATTTTGCTGGCCGCCGTTTTTCTGGTGCTCCTGATCGCGTGCGCCAATCTGACCACAATGATGCTGGCGCGCGCTGCCTCACGAGAACGCGAGATGGGGATTCGCGTTGCTCTGGGCGCGGGGCGCTGGCGCTTGCTTCGCCAGGTTCTACTCGAAAGCGTTTTTCTCTCTCTTTGCGGCGGGATCGCCGGAGTTCTCCTTGGGGTCTGGGGACTCGATCTGCTAAAACGTATCGGTACCCAGACCGTCCCGCGTCTGAGTGAAGTCAATCTCGATTGGCATGTTTTGATCGCAACTTTCGTCATCGCGGTCGGGACCGGGATTGTTTTCGGTCTGGTTCCCGGATTGGTTAGCGGCGATCCGAACCTGACCGAAACGCTAAAAGAAGGCGGCCGTGGGTTGAGCTCAGGCGCGCGACGCAATCGTTTGCGGCAAGCACTTGTCATCGCCGAGGTCGCGCTCGCGCTCGTCTTGCTCGCCAGCGCCGGCCTATTAATCAAGAGCTTTGTTCAACTGCAAAATGTGGATGCCGGATTTAATCCGCGAAACGTCCTTACAATGGAGATTTCGCTGCCAGCTCTGACCTACACCGACAACGCAAGCCAGGCACGTTTTTATAACGAAGCGCAGAAACGAATCGCCTCCATCCCTGGAATCAAAAACGCCGGGTTCACAAACATTCTGCCAATGAGCGGAACGAACAGCGATTCTTCCTTCAACATTGAAGGCCGCACCTCCGACGACAAGAACCCGAGTCCGGACGAAGAATTCCGGCGGATTTCGCCCGGATTTTTCGAGGCGATGGAAATCTCACTGCTCCGGGGCCGACCATTCAGGGAATCGGACAATGCCGATGCGCCGCCGGTGACAATCATCAACGCTGCTTTGGCGAAACGTTATTGGCCGAACGAAGACGCGATTGGAAAACGAATTAGTATTGGCGCGTCGGCCGCAAAGGAGAAATGGGCGACGATCATCGGCATTGTCGGAAACGTGCGACACCGCGGTTTGGATTACGATCCGTTGCCGGAGTATTACATGCCGATTACGCAAACGCCGAACAACCAGGCTGTGTTGGTCGTGCGCAGTTCGCAAGAGGCAGGCGGTTTGATTTCCGCAATTCGCACTGCGCTGCACGAGATCGATCCGGCCCAGCCGATTGCACACGTTCGCACCCTTGAGCAGGTAGTCGCCGACTCGGTCGCACCTCGGCGACTGTCCATTTGGCTGCTGGGACTATTCGCCGCGATTGCGCTCTCACTTGCCTCGATCGGGATTTACGGGGTCATGTCGTTCCTGGTTGTGCAACGAACGCACGAGCTTGGTGTGCGCATGGCCCTGGGGGCGCAACGACGCGATATCCTGCGGCTTGTCGTTGGGCACGCCGCCAAATTGATTTTGGCCGGCACAATCATCGGTCTGGTATTTGCATTTGCGTTTACACGTTTACTCGCCGCGATGCTGTATCACGTTAGCCCGCACGATCTGACAACGTTTGGTTTGGTAACCGTCGTGCTCGGCGCGATCGCCTTAATCGCCAGTTATATTCCAACTTCTCGCGTTATTCGGGCCGATCCTATGCTCGCCCTCGCCCACATCGCATGATCCGGCTGCACAACATCGAACGCTCCTATCCGCTCGGACGCGGACAAATGTTTTATGTCTTGCGCGATATCGATCTTGATATTGCCGCCGGGGATTTTGTTTCGGTGATGGGACCTTCAGGCGCCGGCAAATCGACGCTCCTGCATATTCTCGGCATGCACGATCACGGGTGGACCGGCGAATATTTTTTCGATGAGACGGCAGTGCATCACCTGAAATCGAAAGAGCGCGCCACTTTGCGAAACGCGCAGGTCGGATTCGTTTTCCAGCAATATCATTTGCTCGACGATCTGACGGTTTACGAGAATCTCGATATTCCGCTTTCGTATCGGCATTATAGTAAGAGCGAACGTGCTGCGCTCGTGGCCGACGCGCTCGATCGTTTTCAGATTGTCGGCAAAAAAGATTTGTATCCGCGGCAACTTTCCGGCGGCCAGCAACAACTCGTTGGAGTAGCCCGCGCCATCATTGCCTCGCCGAAAGTGCTGCTGGCGGATGAGCCAACTGGCAATCTGCACTCGAGCCAGGGCGAAGAAATCATGGAGCTATTTCGCAAGTTAAATGAAGAAGGAATGACGATCGTCCAGGTCACGCATTCGGAGAAAAATGCCTCTTACGGGAAACGGATCGTGCAACTGCGCGACGGCTGGATCGTCTGAAGGGAGGAGGATGATCGCGGATCTCAAATTTGCCTTGCGGATGTTGGCGAAAACGCCGGGGTTTGCCATCATAGCTGTGCTCACCCTTGCTCTTGGCATCGGCGCAAACAGCGCAATCTTCAGCGTGATCGATGCCGTGCTGCTGCGGCCATTGCCGTTTCCAAAGCCGAATGAGTTGATCGCGGTCTGGAGCAAGGTGCAGGGAGATACCGAGCGCGAAACCGGTTCGTTTCCCGATTACGGCGACATTCGCGACCAGTCGCAGACAGTTGAGAGTTTGTTCGCTTTCACACGCGCGGCCACCGTGCTCGGTAGCGGCAGCGAAGCGAGGGAACTCCTCGGTATTGCCGTGACCTCCGATATTTTTCGCGTCCTTAGCATACCGCCGCTTCTCGGTCGAACTTTTACTCAAGATGAAGAGAAAACCGACACGCGTGTTATCGTTTTGACTTACGAAACGTGGCAGCGCCACTTTAATCGCGATCCGAACATTATCGGCCGCGAAATTCTTTGCTCGTTGCGGTCTTATACCGTGATCGGAGTGATGTAAAACCGAGTGGTAACGTTAAACAAGCCAGCGCCGAGATCTCTGCCATCAGCGGTCGGATGGAGCAGCAATTTCCCGACAGTAATACCGGCCGCACTTACTACGCGCTTTCACTCCACCACGATCTTGTCGGTGACGTCCGACCCGCCTTGCTCACGATTGTTTCGGCCGTGTTCCTCGTTTTGCTCATCGCCTGCGCCAATGTCGCAAACTTGTTGCTCGCGCGTGCAAACCAACGCCGACGCGAGATCGCGATTCGCACTGCCCTCGGGGCGAGTCGCACTCGCATTGTAACGCAATTGTTTACCGAAGGCGTTATCCTGGCATTTCTGGGTGCGTGCACCGGCCTTCTCCTGGCGTGGTGGGGAATCGATCTCCTGCGTCTGTTTGGCCCCCGTGATGTCCCACGTCTCGATGAGATCCAAATCAATGGTGTCGTCATCGTCTTTACCCTTGTCGCCACTGTCGTTAGCACTTTGCTGTTCGCGGTCTTTCCGGCTCTGCAAGTCTCGCGCCCGAACGTAAATGAGTCCCTGCAAGAAGGAAGCCGTGGCGCAGTCGGTCCGGAATCACATCGTGCACGCGCTCTTTTGGTCATCGCGCAAGTAGCGTTGTCGATGTTGCTTCTTGCCGGCGCGGGATTGTTGATCAAAAGCTTCAGTAACTTGAGGGCAACAAATCCCGGATTCGAACCATCGCGGGTGTTGACTGTCGATCTCGCCTTGCCGCGGTCGAAATATGCAGATTTGCCACTGAAGCAGCAGGAATTCTTCGAACGGCTCGATGGTCGGTTGCGTACCCTTCCCGGCATCGAAGCTGCCGGGGGAGTGACGCCGTTGCCGTTTTCCGGTAACGATCGAGCCTCGTCTTTTTGGATCGCGGGCCGGCCCGATCCCGGTCCCGGCAACCATCCTAATGCGTCGCATCTCACGGTAATGGGCGATTACTTTCGCGCGATGCACATCCCGCTTCTGGCCGGCCGCGGTTTCGATTCACGCGACGGCAGAGAAGCGGTCCCGGTGGCGATGGTGAACGAAGCCTTCGTGAAAAAATTTTTCGACGGACGAAAAGCACTCGGCCAATACATCACCGTTGATCATGCGGAGAAAACGAAAGACCGGCCGCTTGAAATTGTTGGCGTTGTCGGCAACACCCGACACGAATCGCTGGCGATCGAGCCCATCCCCGAACTTTACATTCCTTTCGCCCAGGATCCGGACCGCCGGATGTATCTGGTTTTGCGCACTTCGAGCGAGAAGTTGGCCGGTCTTGAAAACTCTGCGCGCGGCGCGATTCAGGAAATCGACCGCGACATTTACATTCCGCATCTCGAACCGCTGGAAAAACTGATCGGGATCACTCTGGCCCAACCGCGCTTCAACATGATGCTGCTCGGCGCCTTTGCCGCGGTCGCGATGACGCTCGCAGCTATTGGAATTTATGGCGTGATGGCGTACACCGTGACTCAGCGGACCAAAGAGTTCGGCATCCGGATCGCGCTCGGTGCGCAGCGCAGAGACATGCTGCAAATGATTTTGCGGCAAAGTTTCAGCGTTGTTGCAATCGGTTTGGCCATCGGCCTGCTCGCCGCGCTCGCCTTGACCCGATTGATGGCGAGCCTGCTTTACGGCGTAAGCGCGCATGACTTTCCCATTTACGCGCTTGTGTTGTTTGTCCTCAGTGCCGCCGCACTGGTCGCGAGTTATCTGCCGGCACGCCGAGCCATGAATGTCGATCCGATGGTGGCATTACGTTATGAATAAAATCGTGCTGACTGTCGCCATAGCATTCTTCAATTCGCTCGTTGCAAAATCGCTTCCTGCCGGCGAGGTGCTCGAAGATGTGGTCGAGAGAAGGTTTCCGCTTGATCCTTCGGGCACGTTTTCGCTGCGCGCGATCGATGGAACGGTTGAAATCTTCGGGACCGATAGTCGCGAAGTAACAATCGTCGCGACCAAAAAGGCGTTTTCGGTGGAGCGTTTGAACGCCATCGCCATTCGCGTCGATGCGCGGCAGGACGCCGTGAATATTGAAACCACGCCGCCACCGGCGTTGCGTCATCCCTTTTCAGATCGCTCTGGAACGGTTGAATACACCATCAACATCCCGCAAACCGCGCGGATTGCGCGCGTGGAATTGCCGAATGGCGAGCTTGCGATTGATGGAATGCGGGGCGCTTCCATCGCCGCCAATCTCGGCAGAGGTCAGCTGGGGACACATAATTGTTTTTGCGATCAGAACATTCACGTCAACAAAGGCGCGCTCAATGTCTTCTTTGATTGGATGGAGGAACGCTCGTTCTCGATTGAGGCGGAGATTGAGGATGGAAACATGTTGGCGCGTCTTCCGACGGACGCAGCATTTCATTTGCACGCCGTTGCGAAGCAGGGGCACGTCTCCAGCGATTTTAGTCCGATGGAAACGCGCAAACGTGGTGATGCTTCAGAAATCAACGAAGTGATCGGCGACGCCCCGATGACCAACCTGAGATTTCATGCCAGCGAGGGAAATATCCACATTTCGGAGGTGATTTGGTGATCTGGCGAGATCTTCGTTACGCGATTCGGACATTAATCAGGAGTCCGGGATTCTTTGCGGTGGCTTTTGTCGCCATTGCGCTCGGTATTGGGGTGAACACTACCATCCTGGGAATCGTTAATACCCTGCTCCTTCGCCCACTCCCAATCGGACATTCTGATCGGGTCGTGCAAGTCTTCACTACCGATACTCATTTCGTCGGACGCTCGGCGAATTCCTATCTTAATTTTCTCGACTACCAAAAGCAGAACAGCGTCTTAAGTGGAATGGCCGCCTACAGTTTTGCCGGCGTCGGAATGACCCGGGGCGGCGAGACTTCCAATGTCCTTGGTCAATTGGTAAGCGGAAATTATTTCGACTTGCTCGAGCTGCAGCCATTTCTCGGTCGCGGATTTTTGCCGGAGGAAGACAGCGAACCTAACGGACATCCCGTGGCCGTGCTTAGTTACAAGTTTTGGAAAAAACTCGGGGGCGACCGCAACGTCATTGGCAACACGATTACCCTGAACGGTCGCGCCTTCACCGTTATCGGGGTGGCGCCGCCAGGGTTTACTGGCGTCGATATTGGCGTGGCGCCGGAAGTTTGGATGCCGCTCGCAATGCACGGATGGATCCGGCCTTCCGGTGACGAATGGTTTGAGAATCGGCGCGCTCTTTTCTTAAGCATTCTCGGGCGTTTGAAGCCTGGCGTTTCGATTTCCACCGCGCAGGCGCAAATGCAAACCGTCGCGCACCAACTCGAGCAAGCTTATCCGGATGTGAACAAGGAACGCTCCGTCGTTTTGGTTCCGGCGGAAAAGGCGAAATCGCAGGGAATCGGAGGGCCGGGGAACGAAAACGCCACGCAAGATATTTCGCTGCTGCTTCTCGTCGCCGCCGGTAGCATTTTGCTGATTGCGTGCGCCAACGTGGCCAACTTGCTGCTGGCGCGTGCAACCACCCGACAGCGCGAGATGGCAATTCGTCTGGCACTTGGCGCCGGTCGGGGTCGAGTCATCCGCCAGTTACTTACCGAAAGCCTCCTGCTCGCTTCAATCGGCGGCATCGGCGGAATCGTGCTGGCGTACTGGCTGGGCGATGTTTTGATTTCACTTTTGCCGGCTACGCCTGTCCCGCTTTCGCTCGATCCGCAGCCGGACTTTCGGGTAATAATTTTTGCGGTGCTGCTCGCGCTTTTGAGCGGTGTGATTTTCGGGCTCGCCCCGGCATTGCAAACTACCCGCTGGGATTTGACTCAAGCTTTGCGCGAACGCGCCATCGCCACGGGCGGCGGTATTCGTCGCTGGAACTTGCGCAATCTTCTCGTTATCGCGCAAATCGCCGTTTCGCTTTTGCTTCTCATCGGCTCGGCCCTGTTCTTGAAATCATTTCACAGCGCGCAACAAATCGATCCGGGATTTCGCACGGAAAATCTAGTCATCGTTAGCATCGATCCCGCACTTGCCGGTTACGATCAAAAGCGCGGCGGCCAGATTGCTCGCGACATCGTCGAACAAGTGCGGCGCGATCCGCAGGTGCGCAGCGCCGATCTGGGCCAGTTCGTGCCCCTTGGTTTCGGTGGTGAAGGCCGCACCATTGTGGCGGAAGGGCGCGACGAAAACGCACAGAGCAATCGTAAGATTGCCAACATCAGCGTCGTTACTCCGGGTTACTTTGAAACCATGCGCGTTCCGATTTTGCAGGGCCGCAATTTCACCGAACACGACGCCAGTGAAAACTCCGCCAAAGTCGCGATCATCAGCGAAACGATGGCGAAAACATTTTGGCCCGGTGAAGATGCAATTGGCCGCCGCTTTCGCTATTACAACCGGGAGGGTTCCTTCGAAGTCATTGGCGTTGCTCGCGACGTCAAAGCGATTACCCTGGGCGAAACGCCGGTGCCGATGTTGTACCCGCCATTTCGCGAGTTGCCGGATGGCGGGATCACAGTTTTCGTCCACACCGCCGGGGCACCCGGACCGATGCTGGCTGAAGTTCATCGCATCGTTCGGAACATCGATAATCACATTTCCATCACCTATGAAAAAACCGTGACCCAGCATCTCGCCTTCGCTCTTTGGCCCTCGTGGATGGGCGCGGTTCTGCTCGGTAGCCTGGGATTGCTCGCCCTTATCCTTGCTTCGGTTGGCGTTTATGGCGTGATGGCTTATTCGGTGAGTCAGCGAACGCGCGAGCTTGGGATTCGTATGGCGCTGGGCGCGCAAAGCAGCCAGGTTCTTCAGTTGGTCCTGCGTCAGGGAATGTTGCTGGCCGCGATCGGTTTGGTTCTCGGCTTGCTCGCCGCTTTCGGATCGACCCGATTGACAGGCACCCTTCTTTATGGCGTGAATCCGAGCGATCCAACAGTCTTCATCGGCGTTACTCTCTTACTCGCGGCCGCTGCATTCGCCGCTTGTTATTTCCCGGCGCGACGCGCTTTAAAAATCGATCCCGTCGTCGCCCTGCGCTTCGAATAATCAATTCAAACGCGCTTGGCTGAGACGCGTCCTTTGGATACTGGAGGGCGGAGCTGGAGTTTACCCGCCGCGGCGGGCGACGCCCAGGGTAGGAGGCTCGCAGGAGCTCGCCCCTCCAAATGTTTATCCGATCGATTCCGTCCTTTGCAAAAGTCGTTGGCGAAAACGCAAAGTTGCGCCAGATGCTTAAATCAAAAATCAGAAATCAAAAACTGGAAATTAAGCCATGCCCTCGTTCGACATTGTCTCGGAAGTAGACAAACAGGAAATCGACAACGCGCTCAATCAAGCGCGCAAAGAATTAGCCACCCGGTTCGATTTCAAAGGCAGCGCGGCTGAGATCGCTTATGAGAAAGACAAAATCACGCTTACGGCTGAAGACGCCAATCGATTACGCGGGTTGCGGGAGATCGTCATCGGCAAGTTATCGAAGCGCGGGGTTGATCTGCGTAACATCGAGCAGGTGGAACCTGATATCTCGCCGCTGGGTCACGCGCGGCAGGAATTGAAAATTCAACAGGGATTGGAAGGCGAAAAGGCGAAAGAAATTATCAAAGCGATTAAAGAAGCTGGCTTCAAAGTGCAGAGCGCGTTGCAAGATCGGCAAATTCGTGTGACTGGGAAAAAGAAGGACGAATTGCAAAGCGTCATTCAGTTTGTGCGCGGCAAGGATTTCGAGGTTGCGACCAACTTCAAAAATTTCCGGGATTAGAAAATTCCCATCATCCCGAGCGCGGTCGAGGGATTCCGAGGAAGTTACCTTTGAGACTGCGCAACGGGATCCCTCGACTGGCGCTCGGGATGACGCCTTAGGCGTCGATATGCGCGGGATTTAGCCGCCCTGCACCGGTGGCATGATGGCGATCGTGTCGCCATCGTTTAACACGTGATCGCGATCGACAAATTCGACGCCGACTCCAAAGAGCATGCTCTTTTCGAAATCCCGCAGCTGCGGATAACTAGCCAGCAGTTGCTCGAGAAGATCATTCACGGTCGCCTTCTCCGGCAGCGATATTTCGAGCGCCGGTGCGCCAACGACTTCCTTTAGCCGCGAATAAAATTCCGCCCGCACTTTCACGATGCGACCAGTTCCTTTTTCAACACGCCAATGCAGGGAAGATTGCGATACCGCTCGCAGTAGTCGAGCCCATAGCCAACGACGAATTCATCGGCGATATCGAAACCGATGTAATGCGCATCGGCCGGCTGTTTCCGTTCCTTTAGTTTTCGAAGCAAAACGCAGACACGAATGCTTTTAGGCGAAGCAGTCTGCAACTTCTCGCGGATGGCACTGATTGTAGTGCCGCTATCGAGAATGTCGTCGAGCAATAAGATATGGCGTCCGGCAACATCTGGCAGCGCGATCTGGCGAAAAATCACTTCACCGCTGGTTTGCAAGCCGCCAAGATAGCTGGCCACGCTCAGGCAATCGAGCCGGAGCGGCAAAGGAATGCGCCGCAGCAAATCGGCCATAAAAATCAAACTACCGTTGAGAATCGCGATCACCGTCAGTTCCCGGTCGCGATAGTCCGACGAAATTTGGGCGGCAATCTCATCCAATCTCCGCACGATCGTCGCCTGGTCGAAAAGCACGCGTTCGAGATCAGCTTGCATGGGCGAAAGTTTCCCGTCATTCCCCGGCAAAGTCGAGAAATGTGTGCGGGGACGCCTTTATCAAAGGATTTTGACCGGGAATGACGAAATCCGAATGACGAATGACGAAACAATGACAAAATCCGACTGACCAATAGACGCTCCCAACAGCTTTCGTCATTAGGTCATTCGAGCTTCCTTCGACATTCGTCATTCGGATTTCGTCATTGGCCTTGTGGCTGTGGTAAGGATTTACGTATGCGTATTGCGAACAAGAATTTCACCGTAGCGACAACAGGCAAGGGCACCTACGAAATTACGGACAGGATCGAAGCGTTCGTGCGCGACAGCGAAATCGAAAATGGTGTTGTTACAGTTTTCGCCCAGCACACCAGCTGCAGCCTGATCATGATGGAGAACGCTGATCCAACGGCACGGCGCGATCTCGAAGAATTTTTCGATCGGCTGGTGCCGGAGAATGCCGACTATTTCGAGCACGCCTCCGAAGGCGGCGACGACATGGCATCGCACATTCGGATGGTGCTAACGCATAGCAGCGAAACCATTCCGATTGCGG
>QHRJ01000244.1 GCA_003220075.1 Verrucomicrobiota bacterium | reverse complement strand
TTGCGGCAGCTACCAAAATTGCGCGATCCGAACGTGCTCATCGGTTCCGCCAGCGCGGACGACGCCGGCGTGTATCGCCTAACGAGAGATCGCGCACTGGTGCAGACGGTGGATTTCTTCACGCCCATCGTGGATGACCCATTTTGCTACGGCCAAATCGCAGCGACGAATGCGATCTCCGACATTTACGCAATGGGCGGCCGTCCGCTCACGGCGTTGAACATCATGGGAATCCCGACTGATCTCGTCCCGAACGAGGTAATTACGGAGATTCTTCGCGGCGGCACTGCGAAGGCGAAGGAGGCAGGCTGCGCAATAATCGGCGGGCACACCATTCGCAATCCCGAGCCGATTTATGGACTCGCCGTCACCGGAATCGTCTCGCCAAAACGCATGCTGACAAACTTGCGCGCCCGCGCCGGCGATCTCCTTCTTCTGACGAAGCCTCTCGGAACCGGGATCGCAACTACGGGGATCAAACGCGGACTAACGAGTGCTACGCTAACGATGAAATCCATCACGCTCATGTGCCAGCTGAACATCGTCGGAGCAGAGCTGGCCGAGCTTGGCTTGATTGGCGCGGCTGTTGATGTGACCGGCTTTGGTTTGCTCGGACATCTCGCCTCAATGTGCCGCGCCAGCGGCGTCGGTGCAGAAATCGTTGCTACAAAAGTGCCGTTGATTAGCCGCGAAGTTCTCGCGCTCATCGTGCAAGACTGTGTTCCAGGCGGAACACGACAAAATCTCGAAACAGCAAATGCCATTGTGGAATGGAACAACACACCCGAGTCGCTGCGCCTCCTGCTTGCGGACGCACAGACGAGCGGCGGCTTGTTGCTCTGTGTTCCGCCCAAACGATTGCAGGAAGTGCAAGCGGTTTTGAAAAAGAACCGCACCGCTTGCGCGGCAATCATCGGCGAGATCATCCCGGCGCGTCGAAAGTTGATCACCATCCGAACAATATGACGCGGCTATGTTGCTTCCGGGGAGCGCACGCGCCTCGCGTGCTGGCGATGGCGCCCCCGCCATCGCGAACTTTTTCTACCAGCACGTCGCTGACCCCGAAAGCCTGTTTCGGCGAGGCGCCAAAACCAGCACGCGGGGCGCGTGCGCTCCCCGGATGAATTCACGATTGCGCGCGATCCCGTCGGTCGAAAAGCTTCTCCAGTCGTTAGGCAAGAGCGACTTGCCTCGACCAATTGTCACCGCGCTTATCCGCCGCGAACTCGCCGCACTTCGCAAAGAAAAGCACATCCCGGAATTCGAATTGATCATCGATCAACTGCAGCTCGCGCTGGACGATCTGTGCCTGACCAAAATTCAACCGGTCGTCAATGGCACCGGTATTGTCATTCACACAAACTTCGGTCGCGCACCGTTCGCCCCTGCGCTGATCGAATCGCTCAGTGCGGTCGCCGCGAATTACAATAACCTCGAATACGATCTAACGAGCGGCGAACGCGGCCATCGGGCGACTTACCTCGAGCACAATCTCGCGGTGCTCTGCGGCGCCGAGGCAACAACCGTGGTGAACAATTGCGCCGCTGCGCTCATCCTCATCCTCCGGCATTTCACCGCGAAGAAAAAGGAAGTTGTCATTTCGCGGGGCGAGCTGATCCAGATTGGCGGCGGTTTTCGCATCCCGGAAATTCTCGAAGCCAGTGGCGCGAAGCTGCGCGAAGTCGGCACCACCAACAAAACCTCGATTGAAGATTACGCCCGCGCACTTGGGCCCGATGCCGCCCTGATTCTAAAAGTGCATCGCAGCAATTTCTTCATGGGCGGATTTGTTGAATCTCCGTGCACGGAAACACTGGCGAAACTTGCCCGCACAAAACGGATTCCATTTGTCGAAGACCTCGGCAGCGGCGCGATCGTCGCGACAGAAGAGCTCGACGCAATGGAACACGAACCCACGCCTAACGAAACGTTGAGAAGCGGCGTCGATCTCGTTTGCTTCAGCGGCGACAAATTGTTGGGCGGTCCGCAAGCCGGGATTATCGCTGGAAAACGGCGCCACATCGCAGCGCTCAAGCGCGAACCGTTTTTCCGCGCCCTGCGCTGCGACAAACTCATTCTGACCGCGTTGCAAACCACGGTTGATTTTTATTTAGCCGGCAAGAGCAGCGAACTGCCCGTGCTCGCGATGCTGAACATTACCGCTGACGAACTGCGCGCCCGCGCCGAAGCTGTGCTCTCTCAAATTCGCGATCTGCCCCTGCGCAGTTCGATCGGCGAAGGCAAGGCACAAGTTGGCGGAGGTAGTTTGCCCCGCGCTGTCATTTTCTCCGTCACGCTTGATCTGCTACCGCACAAAGTCTCGGTTGAGGATTTTGCAGCCACGCTTCGGCGCGGCTCGCCTCCGATCATCGGCTACGTCGCAGGTAGAAAATTCAAACTCGATCTGCGCACAATTTTTCCGCGACAGGACGCGCAGGTTGTAAGCGCATTGCGTTCTGCCAGGCAATGAAGTTGAAGCGGTTCATCCTCGCGACGGCCGGACATGTTGATCACGGAAAAAGCGCTCTTGTGTATGCCCTCACCGGTACCGACCCGGATCGCCTCCCCGAAGAAAAGCTGCGCGGCATTACGATCGAGCTCGGCTTTGCCCAGCTGGAACTGCGAATGCCTGATGCGCTGCTCAGCGTTGGGATCGTGGACGTGCCGGGGCACGAGGATTTCGTCAAGAACATGGTCGCAGGCGTCGGCTCGATCGATCTCGCGCTCCTTGTTGTCGCGGCTGATGACGGCTGGATGCCGCAGACGGAGGAACATCTGCAGATTTTGATTTATCTCGGGGTGCAGCGAATCGTTGTCGCCCTCACCAAAATTGACCTCGTTGAATCGGCGGATGCGGCCGAGGAAAAGGTCCGGGCCCAACTCCGCGAGACGCCATTCGCGGATGCGGCAATTGTTCGGACATCGATCACAACTGAGAGCGGTATCGAGGAATTGAAAGCGCAACTCGCGCGCGAATTCAGCGCGCTCGTTCCGCAGCGCGATATCGGCAAACCGCGGCTCGCCGTCGATCGCGCGTTCATCTTGCGCGGGATCGGAACTATCGTGACCGGCACCCTTGTGGGCGGAACGCTGCGGCACGGACAAGCTGTGGTCGTTCAACCGGCGAAGATTCCGGCACGGATTCGCGCGATTCAAAATCACAATCGTGAAGTTGAAGAGATCGGTCCCGGAGCGCGCACGGCGCTGAGTCTGCCGGATGTATCCGTCGCGAGAGAGAAGGACTCTTCGGGTGTTTGGCGCGGCGATGTTATCACGCTGAGTGAATTCGGAGAGGCGAGTATGGTTGCAGACGTAATGGTGTCGCGGTCCTCGCGCCTGCCCCCGAAGACGAGGTCGATTAAACATGACGCCGCCGCGCGCGTGCACCATGGCAGCGCCAACTTCGGTGCGCGTGTTTTTTTCCAAAGCAGCGAAGAGTTGCGCGCGGGCGAAACTGCCATTGCGCAAATACGTTTTGAAACGCCGGCGTTCATTTTCGCCGGCGATCGTTTCGTGATTCGCGATGCTTCTGAGCAGAACACGCTCGCCGGCGGCGTTGTGTTGGATCCGGACGTGAGCGTGCGAAATTTTCGGAGCGCAGCTCAGCGTGAATTTCTCGCCAAGCGCGCGCAGGCGCCACACGACGCAGGGGTCTTCGCTGCGACGGAGATCACCCGCGATCGCGCCGTGAAGCGCAATGCGCTGCTCGCAAAATCATCGTTTGGTGCAGACGAAATCGATCAGTCGATTAAGAGCGCGAATGTGATTGAGCGCGGTGACCTCGTGATTGACGCAAAGTGGTGGAATGAAGTTTTGCGAAAGGCCGAAGCGATAATTGACGTCGAACATAAGGCGCATCCGAATCACGCGGGTATCGCGCTCTCAGAACTTCGCCAGGCGTTCGCACGCGAGTTACCGCTCCCGGAAATTTTCGATGTGCTCGCTTCTGAATTGTGCCGCACCGGTTTTGTCCGAACTGGCGAAGCGATCGCGCGCACTACGCACCGTCCGACTTTGCCGTTGCAACTTCAAAGTGCCGCTCGGAAAATTCGCGACGCAGTCGCGGCCAAGAAACCGCCTTCGTCTGCCGAGCTTGCTCCCGATGCGACATCGCAAGAGGCGCTCCGTTTTCTCCGAGATCGCGGCGAACTGGTGGAACTGAGTCCTGAGGTCGTGCTCGCGACAGCGGAGTTCGTGAAAATGCGCGATACGATTGTCGCCTTTCTGCGCGAGAACAATTCTGGCACTGCCTCCGAATTACGCGAACTCCTTGGCACCAGTCGTCGCGTGATCATTCCATTTCTCGTGCATCTCGATCGCGACGGTGTTACTCGCCGCATCGGCGACAAGAGAGTCCTGGCGAAACCGCACTGAAAGTCAGTGTTGCGAAGCGAAGACTGCTTCCGGATCAGAGCCGGAAATTTTGCCCACCCAAATCCAGCCGAAGCGGCTAACGAGTGCGCCGATTAAAAATGAAAGCGCCGCGAATGGAATGAGGCCGAACAGCCGGAGAACGATTGCGAGCGGGCCGTTCAAAACCTCGCCGATGCGAATCAGCCAGCCTGAGCCGTGCTCGTGTATCGCTCGATTGGCCGCGCCCTGTTTATCGAGGCTGAGCCAGATGAGCAGCGCCGACTCAACCCCAGCCGCGTAGTATCCGAGGAAGTTGAGCGCGGCGATTCGATGCCCGAGCAATTCCAATAATCCCGCAGCCGATCCCAATCCTGCGGTCCCGAAATGAATCGGCAGCAGGGTGCGATGCAAAAACCAAGCCGGAATCGCGGTCGCTCCAATCAGGACGCCGGTATAAGTTGCGAGCAGAGTTCCGAAGATCGCTGAACCAAAAATGAAAATGCCGGCCGAGAAACGCAGGAGTTGATCGAGACTGCCGGCGAAAATTTGCTGCGCGTGCAATTCGAGCGCGATCAAACCCGGAACGACGCAGGCGCCGAACAGAGTCAGAATCCAGGCGCCCATCGACATGGCTGATCGGTGTTTAAAAACGCGCAGCATGTTGAGGAAAAGCCGCGGACGGCCCAGATCCATGATCAGCAGAACCGGTGAAAGGACCGCCCCAGCAATGGCCGCGAGCCACATGGCCGCGCGAGCAAGATCGACATGGTGAAAGATGACCGCGGCACTTGCAATCACCGCTGACATTCCCGCAAGCCCACCGAAGAAAAAGTAGAGCGGCACTTCCCAAGTCCAGACCGGTGGCTTAACGACGGGCTGGCCATAATAACCGGGCTTCCGCGGAATCGGGCCACCGGCAACATCGACACCACGACCCGCAACCACGCCCTTCTCCCAAGCTTCCTCGCGGAGACGCTCGAGACGTTTCTCGGATTGAGCTTCGTTCGTCATGCGATTTTCCGGGGAGCGCACGCGCCTCGCGTGCCGTTTTCGGCGCCCCGCCGAAAACTTCCTGGTTCGTCGAAGAGCGTTGGGCGAGCCGCCCAACGCAGCACGCGAGGGCGCGTGCGCTCCCCAGATATCGCGGCTCGCGCTCGTCGATCTTTCATCAGCGAAAAAATGCGAATGCTGCCAGCGCCGCGATGATTGATGCGATCGCCGTCGCAAACGCTGAAGTCCACGCAGACTTGAGGTAAATTGTTGGAATCTGCGGTTTCGGCGGAAGTCCGTAAGCTTCCGGTTCGCCAAGAATCAAAAAGAAAGCGTGAATGCCGCGCACGGAAGTTTCTGTCGGATCATAAAGTTGCGCGTCGTTGTAACCACTTTGTTGTAATTGCTGCACGCGCGCCGTACCTCGCGCGCGCAAATCGTCGAGGCGGCCAAACACGATCGATTCGGTTGGACAAACTTTAGCGCAGGCGGGAACGAGTCCGCTTTTTTGGCGATCGTAACAAAAGGTGCACTTGAATGCGCCGCCCGCGTCGGGCAGCGGTTCAGGGCGGCGATCGATCACGCCGAATGGACACGAAACAACGCAGTAGCCGCAGCCATTGCAGACATCGTTCTGCACCAGGACCGAACCGACTTCCGTGCGCACAATTGAACCGGTCGGACACGCTTCCAGGCAACCGGCCTCTTCGCAATGCTTACAAACGTCCGACAAGAAAACCCAGCGAAAGGGATCTCCCCCATCGCCATCGTCCAGCGAATGCGAGCCGACAATCTGATTTCCTTTCTGGCGATCCTGCTCGAGGAACATGACGTGGCGCCAGGTCGAGGCACCGAGATGTCCAGTGTTGTCGTAAGAATTTCCCGACCAGTTAAAACCGTCATCCGGCACATGATTCCATTCTTTGCACGCCACTTCGCAGGCCTTGCACCCGATGCACACGCTCGGATCGGTGAAGAAGCCGACCTTAACGTGATCTTTCACGAAGGAATGCCGGCGCTGATTTGAGCTTTGAATCCCTTCTCCAATCATGATGTGTTTTGTCTAGTTGGAGATTCGTGACTCTGACCAGCCGCTATTTTTTCTTCTGGTCGTGCGCCGGGCGGTGGTTGTTCCGGATGCAGGTTGGGCGGACCACCGCGTGGCACATATCTGTCGAGCCAATCTTCGAAGGCGGGGCCGCGCGGCAACCGGCCAGGCACGATATTGCAAGAAAGTGCCTTGGTCTCCATGATGGTAACATTTGGCTCACCAGAAATGGGAATCAGATCATTGGCGGCGCCGCCGCGCACGTTCCCTGCGCTACCCCAATGAAATGGCAGGGCAATTTGATGGACAGTTTTTCCATCGATCTGAAGCGGTCGAGCCCGACGACTAACGAGCGCACGCACTTCAATCGCGCCACGCAACGTAACGATGCAAATATAATCCGTATTCCTGATCTTGAGTTCAGTGGCCAGCTCCGTCGAAATCTCCGCGAACATTTCCGGCTGCAATTCCGCGAGATGGCTCAGGAAACGCGACATCCCGCCGGCGGTATGATGCTCGGTCAGCCGATAAGTTGTCAGTACATAGGGAAACCGCGGATCGCCGGGCGGAGCAAAACGGTTCTCCGGGCGGGTGAACCAATTGACTACCGGGTCGGTGTCGCGCGAATAAAGGAAATTGCGCACCGGTGATTCGAGCGGCTCGTAGTGCGTCGGGAATGGACCGTCCTGCAAACCTTTCG
>QHRJ01000358.1 GCA_003220075.1 Verrucomicrobiota bacterium | reverse complement strand
GTTAATGTCCAGGCGCCGTCCGATTTTTCGATCGTTGTCAGTGTGCTCGCTTCACGAATTTCTGTACCCAGCTTACCCGCTCGCTCGAGCAGGACGGAATCGAATGCACTTCGCTTGATCGCGATTTCAGCCTCTTCCCCACGCGGCAATTCGAGGCGGATATGGCGATCGCCTACACTAATGAACTCCACCCAATCGAGCGCACCGTGCGGCGAGGCGCGAACACGTTGATCGATTTCGAGCCGCCGCAAAATTGGCCAGCACTCCGGATTCAAGCAATCGCCGCAGACCTTCTCGCGCGGAAATTTTTCCCGTTCAATCAGGACGACGCGCAATCCGCGGGCCGCGCAAAAGGCAGCGCAAACCGACCCCGCCGGTCCGCCGCCGATGACCGCGACGTCGAAAAGCTCCATTTCGTTTTCAATTTCGAGAAATGCGCGTGGGCATAAAGCGATTTCCCCAACCAAGGAAGTGGAATAATGCCGATTGACGTATTAATTTAATTATATCGCTGCTCCATTACTCCCCTGCGCCAATTGGGCATTGGCGTGCGATATCTTGACGATGAGGTTTGGTTCCCGATGAGCTGGTCACTTCCGATTTTTCGGGTCGCCGGAATCCAGTTGCGGATTCATATCACGTTTTTATTGCTGATCGCCTGGCTCGCATTCGGCTACTACGCAGAAGGCGGCTCGGCTGTGGCGTTGGGGCGCGTTCTTTTTGTGCTCTTGCTTTTTGTCTGTGTCGTTCTGCATGAATTTGGTCATGCCATTGCCGCGAAAAATTTCGGGATCAACACGCCCGATATTACCCTGCTACCAATCGGCGGGGTGGCGCGATTGCAACGAATGCCCGATGAACCACGGCAAGAGTTAATCATCGCGCTGGCTGGCCCGTTGGTGAACGTGGTGATCGCACTTACTTTGTTTGCCGTCGTTGGTTGGCGTGGATTGGCGGCGCAAGCGATGATGGGAGGGCCCGATCTCCTTGTCCAATTACTCGTAATCAACCTTGTTCTGGTCCTTTTCAATTTGCTGCCGGCATTTCCAATGGATGGTGGACGGGTCTTGCGTGCGCTCCTCGCCACCCGATTGAGTTATACACGTGCCACGCAAATCGCCGCCAGCATCGGCCAGGGCTGCGCGTTTATTTTCGGTTTCATCGGCCTTTTTGGAAATCCACTCCTCCTCTTCATTGCCTTGTTTGTTTACATGGGTGCATCGCAGGAAGCGGCCCTCGCTCAACTCAAAGATATTTCGCGCAGTTTTCCGGTCTCGAGCGCGATGGTGCGCGAATTTCACTCGCTTCGGCAAAATGCAACGCTCCAAGAAGCTGTGGACGCGTTGCTTGCTACTTCGCAACACGATTTTCCAGTGATTGATGAAAGTGGCAACGTCGCCGGCGTTTTGACCCGACACGATCTAATTGCGGCGCTACGCAAACAAGACCCGCAAATTCGAGTCGCTAACGTAATGCGGCGCGATATTCCGACGGTGACGACCGGCACGCGTTTCGAGGAAGCATTTCGCATCATGCAGGAGTGCAATTGTCCGGTGGTGCCGGTGCTGGATGGGATGAAGCGACTGGTCGGTTTACTGACGCCGGAAAATGTAACCGAACTGATGATGGTTCACTCGGCCATGCCGCAGCGACGCGCGGCGTAGAGTCGGCGAGCGGCAGGACTAAGAATAAGATTGGGAACAGGAGACACGTCATTCATGGCAGGCGTGAAAAAAGCGAAACCGGACCTAACGAACAAAGTG
>QHRJ01000349.1 GCA_003220075.1 Verrucomicrobiota bacterium | reverse complement strand
ATGGCGCCGTAATCATTGTAACGGAACGCGAAGCCCAAGCCTATGATCGTGGCCAGGAGTAGATAAGGCAGCGCATCGGCAGACACGGTGTTTTTGATTTGCCGAATCCGTGCGCTGAGATCTCCTGTTGTCCGCCGGCGCGGGACGAAGTGAAGCAAACGAACTGCCAGAAGTGCGACAACTGCCAGCGCAACAAATTTCGGCTGGAATGGCCAGTCTATTGGAAATCGGAAGTCGTATCTTGGAAGGAGCAAAAAAAGCAACCCTACGGCGATTGGGGCATGAAAGAGCGCGTCGCGAGCGAGAGCGTGTCGAAGCGGCTCGTTTCTCGCAGCGGCGACAAACCGCGAAGCCAGCAGCCACAGGGCTATGGTTCCGACGATCGTTAATAAAATCACCGCGAAAGGTTTGGCTACGGCATCGAAGTCAGAAAGGTTTACTGGTTTCCCTAGCTGTTGCGTAAGGTAACCCCAGGGCGCGGATCCATTGCTACCGGTTTCTACAGCGTGCTGGTTTTGCGCGCTTTGCTGATCGCCCACTCGCCAGTCCCGATTAGTCTCAAATCCTCGAGTGCTACCATCCTTTCGAACCATGAACCCGCTTGCGAGAAAGCTGGCTGGATCCTGATCATTACGGACTGCCGCGACGATTTTGTTTTGGCCTTTTTTTATCCAGTAGCTGATGTCATACGCGTCGAGAGTCGGCTTCTGCAACGAAGTGGCCATCGATTCGTAGATACTTGCCGAATAGCCGGGTGTGGCGGTTGCGCTAGGACTCGCGGACGGACCAGGAGAAGGCGGAGGTTTGGCGTTCTGCGGCGGCCTAACGACTGCCGGTGGTGGAGTTGCCATTTCGATCTTCTCCTTCTCCGAAGGCTCAGGCGTCAGCTTGGGCAAACGCGGTATCTTCGTTTCCTTGAGCTGGGAGGCGGTCGCGCCGGTGATGAGCTTGCCATTCACCAGAAGATCGAGGCGTCCTGAACTCGCAACTTGAATCCATGTCTGCGGACGAGCTCTTTCCGCACTCACGGAGGTGGAAAATACTGCCTCCCGCCGCGCATTTTCGGCTGTGATCCACTTGCCGGAGAGCGGGAGTTGAAGCAAAAGCGGATTCGTGTCCACCCGGGTAGTGTGGAGCCGATGTTCAAGGATCGAGGCGCGGCGCGCGTTCGGCCAAATCTGCTCCTGCACCAGGGGAGAGACCCATTCCTCTGTACCCTCTACGATGCCGGTTCGTGGAGCAACTCTCCAGTGTTCGTCCGAAATTAATGAGCCGGTTTTACCACCAGGTTCTTTATAGCCGCCGTAAACAAGAAGCTGCGCAGAACCTGGGTAGGAATTCCGATAAGCACAAAACTATCGGTCGCTGCGATTTCCAGCCAAGCCTGCTCGGGCGCAGTATTTAGAAAAATCTCCTTTCGGAAGTAAGCCACCGGAGCAAACTCGGCAGGCTCTATCCATTGGGCAGCGCCGAAGTCCAATTGGTACTGCATATGCAAGGGACTGGCGCAGGTGCGAAACACGAAGTAACCAAGCACGCCCCCGCAAAGCAGCACCAAGACCAATGACCAGCGCCGCGCGCGCGGCGGTAAGTCTCGAAGTGGCTGCAAGAAAGAGTCCATGATACTGGTTGCCTAGTTACCGGTCAATCGACTCATTCCCCAGAAATTCACTAACATGTCCTCCTTGAGCGAACGGGTGTAAGAATTGCGGGCCTCAACGTCCCGGCCAAGCTTCGTATAACAATCTCCTGCCAGGGAATAAGCATTGGCCAGTATTGGTAGATCACCGCTTGCCCGAAGCACCCTCTTGACCACGTCGAGCGACGCTTGATAGCGGCCAAGATCATAATTTCCGCGGGCGATGAGGAAGGTGATTCCTTGCTGGTGCACGGGCTCTTCGACAAGGGCCTGCTGCCACTGGGTCACAGCTGTACCAATGCCTCCGCCACGGTAGAGGGCGATGCCAAAATCCACACGGGTGCGCGCCGACTCAGCTCGCGCGACTGGTGCCACGGCGCCGCCCCAGTCTGCAGCGCGGGCAAGCTCGAAAACTGCCGACTCATATTCTCTTCCTTCCTTAAATTCCCGAGCCTTGCTGATATGCTTCTCCGGGGAATCCTTGCTTAAACCGGACAACCTTTCGAGGTCTCCGATAGCTTCGTAGATATTGATATCGTGCGCGCGCCACCGATCGAACCACATCGCCCTGCGATAACATGTAATTGCCCTTTCCCCTGCACCTTGGGCCTGCGCAGTGCAGGCACTGGTAAAATAATGCTGTCCGATGAGCGACGGCGTTAGCAAAATGATAACTACGCTGGCTGGAATTCGGCTCAGCGCCAGCGCCCTCATTCTTTCCTCGGCGGGCAGTCGGGCGATTGAATAGATCCCAATCAACAAGGATCCGATTCCCAAACAATACCAACCGAGACCGAGGAAAGAATCCGCAGCGAGAAAGCGGCCCCAAAGGGTGTCAATGTCAAACCGCTTCGGGTAGTCTTCGGCGGGCCCATAATTCGGAGTAAGGTAAGTCTTTGCAAAACCTCTGATCATCGGAAGCTCCTGAGTCTCGGCAATGAGGCGGCCAAGCAAAGCCGGCTGTTGAAAAGCGATCTGGCATGGCGCCGCCACCCACAAAGCGATGAGGATGGCGGCCGCCAGCGCGAGATATGTGGCGGAACGCCTGCGCAAAACGAGACCGGTTGTTAGAACAGCGATTCCAACTACTCCGTATGAGAGAAGAGAAAAGTGCGGGATGAGCTCGAGGTTTCGCAGCAGGGGCAGCTGAAAACCGAAAGGGTGACGGCTGAAAGGGAAATAAACCCATTTCAGTGCTGCCGAAGCAAAAACCAAAACACTGCCCACGATCAGGAGCCAATACGCCGCCCAAATTTTAGCGCTGGTCTCTGCCAATACGGCCAGCCTTTTCATTATTTTCACGAGTTCCGTTTAAGCTTCTTCGCCCAAGAGGCCACAAAAGGGGAAAAAAAAGCCAGTCCCTCTCGCGCGTGATGCACTTCCTCGACTGAAAATGTCTTAAGCGCAACTAACACGAGCGCGTAAACGACTACCGCTAGCCCTGCCGCGCCCAGTCGCCAGAGAAGCGTTGCGTCGTGCGCAGCGAAAAGCACGAGAGTCATGGCAACTCCGGCTGTAAGCGGACGCCAGATGACGTCACTCAATTTTGCGCGGAAACCGAGCCGCGCCAATTGCACCATCCAAATGGCAACAACCACGGTTTCGGCGCAGAGAATCGCAGCCGCCGGACCAACAAGTCCAAGCAGCGGAATGAGAGCCACGAGAAGGAGAAGCCGCAAAGTTGAT
>QHRJ01000243.1 GCA_003220075.1 Verrucomicrobiota bacterium | reverse complement strand
CGTAGCGTTAAATCTAGGTTCGCCGATCAACGGATCGATTAATCTGCTCCTCAATTCAGAAGGTACGGTGCAGGTCAACGGCAACGTCACGGTGGACAGCTTCAATGCGTTTTTGAATGGCGATTTCCAGCAGGGTAGCGGGGTTGTCACAGCGCGGGACGTGACCATCAATTCCATTGGCGGGAACGTCGCGTTCGATCTTAGCAGATTCGCCAATCTGGCCGGGGGTGGAGGCACCATCATGATCAACGCAAATGGCTCGCTCGCTATAACTCCAAATGGTAGCGATCCCACTACTCGCATTTCAATCACCGCCAACGCGGGAACGATCGACTTCAACAGCTCGTCGCTCTTTCATTTTGATTTCAGTAATTCAGATTTCGTTAGCTTGACTGCGGGAGCAGGTGGAATTCAGGCGCCCAATGTGGAGTTCATCGGACCAAACCTGACACTGCGCTCAGGTGGAGATATCAACCTCTTTGATACCAGGCTTCCGAGTGTGAAGGGCCAGCCAATCTTCTCCGGGCTGATCGATGCCAATGGCTCCATCATCGCCAATGGCGATATCCAGACTGCAGTCCTGACAGCCGGTGGCGACATCTCAGATGGCGGAATAATCTTCGCTGGCGATATTTCCGCGGGCGGAAATATTTCCGCACATCGAATTATCGCTTCCGGCGGATCGATCAATGCGGGTGAAAATATTTCGTCCGGCTCTGGCCCCATCGAATTGAGATCCAGCAGCAGCGCGCCCTCCGGCAATCTTACCGCTGGCGGTGACCTTTTTGTCGGAGGCGGTATTTTTTCCGGCGGCGCTCCGACTGCGATAACGGTAAGTGGAAATCTTAGCGCACCGGGCTTGATTGCCGGCACGGTCAGCGTCGGCGGTCAGATGAAGATCGCAAACATAACCGGAACGTCCGTCTCCGCTGTCGCCGCCAACACCATCACGGCGGGTAGCATTCTGATGGTCGATGCCCCTGCCTTAATCCCCAACTATCTTGTCAGCAGTGACCAGAATGGAGTTACACCGTCTGATTTCACCCTCACCACCGGTTCTCTCACGAGCGTGGGCCCGCGAATTCCGATCATAAATGCGAACGGCACCAGCGCGTTTAGCAACCCGAATTCTAATCCAGGCAGCGGCGGCCGCATTAGTTTAAATATTCTGGGCGCGGGGCTGACGGTGGGGCCGCTGGGCGATCTTTCATCAATCACTTCCAATGGCGGCAATTTTAATTTCGGCGGCGCTTATGGAGGAGGGAATGGCGGAACGATTAACATCACCGCTGCCGGTCCGATCACGATCGATTCGCCAATTGAAGCAACGAGCGGCCGCGTTCTTGACGGCACAAGAACGGCCGGCAATGGCGGCGCGATCACACTCAATTCATTGAATGATGCGGTAGCGATCAATTCGCGCCTGCAAGCGTCCTCGGCCGATCCTGCAATTACTACAGCCCGGCGTCGTAGCGCCAACGGGGGGAATGTCACACTCAAGAGCGGAAAACCGAGTGGTGTTGCGATTAATATTTCCAACACCGGCGAGCTTCTTTCCCTGCTCGATGCGGCTGCGCCTGGCCCCGCTGGCAAAGTGACCATTTTGGCAACCGGCGCCAATAGCGGCGCCAGAGTAAATGGAACTCTTCGCGCTGATCGCGGAACGATTGACATCCGCCACACTGGCGATGCCGGCCAGATTAACCTGGGAGGTCCGGGCGCGAGCGACGCCATTGATGCGCATGGCGATGTCATCAAAGTCGCGGCCCTGGGCAACAACGGCGTGCTCACTATCGGCAACGGTCTGCTGTCGGCGGACACGACCTTGAAACTTTATTCGCCCGGAAATAATGGCACAGTCAACTTCGTCGCCGACGTCACGTTAGGTGGAGCGAGCACGAAGATTATTGCCGGAAATACCATTAACATTTTCAATGGCGTGGTAGTCACAGTAGGTGGCAGTCATCCCGCGAGCGTTTTTACTAATAATGCCAACTACAGCGGCTTTGGCGGGAACGGCTCGCGTACCGGTACTTTTGGCGGAGCGGGCGCAAACAATCCGCTGCCATTGAATCAGGCGCCGCCGTTGGATGGTCCTGGCGCCAAATTGTAGGGCAGCTCCGAAAGCGTTCGCGAGCGTGCCAGCCTGGTTGCACCGTTATAACTCGGTAGGTATTTCGGTAGGGCGAGACTCTGTCGAGCCATTGATACTTTCCTCGGCTCCCCAGAGCGTCGCCCCACCAAAAGGTGATCATGTGCACCACTGTAGCGGCACTCTTATGAGCGCCGGATTTTTGAAATTTCGGTGATGTCGGAAATGTCGGTGGCGCTTTCACGCTTTCGCTTAGATTTTGAAACAACGATGAAATCGATTTTCAACCATTCGTTGCCGCGCGCAGGCTTGGTGCTGCTCTTTGGCTCGGGCGCGATTTTGCTACTGACCGCTGCGCAAAGAAAAGAGGCCCGCGTCACGCAAGTCGTTCGCGACGTCAAGCTGTTGGCCCCGCATGTCGCTGCTCGTCCGGCGCACTTGAACGATAACGTGACAGATGGTAGCGCTGTCCACACCGGCGCTGGCTCACGTGCGGAATTTACTTTCGCCGATTTAACAATTACCCGCGTGGGCGCGAATAGTATTTTTTCTTTCGATCAAGATGGCCGGAACGTGAATCTCGAAAGCGGAGCCATCCTTCTGCGGGTGCCCAAGGATTCCGTCGGCGCGCGTATTCGTAGCCGTGCGCTTACCGTCGGTATAACGGGAACAACGGTGATGTTCGAGTCGCATCCGCGAAATTACAGCAAGCTCATCGTTCTCGAGGGAAACAGTGAGGCCTGGTTAACGAAGCATCCGGGACAGAAAATTACGGTGCACGCTGGCCAAATGCTCGTCGTCAAACCCGGCACGACGCATCTGCCTGACCCAGTCGATATAGATGAAACTCTCGTGCTCCGAACCGCGACCTTGATTACCGAATTCTCCCCGCTCCCCAGTCTCGATCTCATGCGCAGCGTAGCTGCGGATCAGAAAAGATCGGGTGGGGCACTTTTTAATCCGCTCGTCGACCCAACCGGCATGGGCGCGCGCGATGTGAATGCTTCAAGTCGCCCACAACCGACTCCGCATCGAACTCCGGGCGACGGACAGCGCAAACCGTAAGCCGTGACAATGGTCGCTGCTTGCTGAATCGTCCTCCCAGTTGGGGGCTACTTATTCTTCGCGGGTTAGTGTGAACTCGTTCGCGTCGGAATAACCAGCGTCTGACCTGCTGCCAGTTTCTTCGGATTGTCGATCACGTTGCGATTGGCATCGAGAATCTGTTTCCAGCGCGTCGATGTTTTGTAAAATTTTCGCGAGATCGATGCTAGGGTATCGCCACGTCGCACCACGTAGGTTTGTTTCGCGCCTTCTTTCGTTTTTCCCGGGGTGGGGGATTGTTCAATCGTAGCGATATGGGCGTGTCCACGCGCTTCATCCAGATCTTTTCGCAACGACAAATTTTCATTCCGTAAACGCGTTGCTTCAGCGCGCGAAATGAGCGCTTCGCCTGAGAGACTGGTCAGAAGCGCGACCTCGTCGCGTTTCACGAAGCCCTTGACATCGTTCGCTCGCGCACTGTTCGGTGCGATGATCAAATAGCGTTTGAAATGATGCAGCGCGTTTAACGGATCGTTCATCTTGTCGTCGTAAAGCAGCGCGAGCTTGTAATGAATCTCGGCATCGCCCGGTCGGTCTTCCAGCGCGGATTCATACAAGCTGATCGCGCGCGCAAAGTCGCCCGCAGCCGCTTTGCTCTCTGCGTCTTTGAGTTGCTGTGCGTGCCGCGGCGTGATCATTCGATCACAGCCGGCACTAAGCAACGCGATCATGAGGGGCAGAACGAGGAAACGCATCGCGCTTCTGATAACCACAGGTGTGGAGAACTGCAACGCGCAAGATGCCCTGGCCCACTCGCTGGTGACGGTGCGATCATCAGCCGTCTGTAAAGCGAGTTAACATTTGAATGTTGCACCTGCAATATTCAAATGTTAACTCGATATTTCGGAGACGACTCCTAGTATTTCCGGATCGTCGGGTCGACCTCTTCGCGCCATGCGTCGAGACCGCCTTCGAGATTAAGTAAATTCTCGAAACCTTCGCCGCGCAGAAACTCGATCGCGCGGGCGCTGCGGACGCCAGTCTTGCACATCACGATGGTCGTTTCTGTCCGTGGAATTTCTGTCAGTCGCTCCGGAATCGAGCCAAGCGGAATCAGTTGCGAATTTGGAATGCGCGCGATCTTAAATTCGAATGGTTCGCGGACGTCGACCAATGCGACCTCCTGGCCACGAGATATCATTTCGTGCAATTGGATAGCGGAAATTCCTCGAACTCTTGAACCGTTTGAACGGTTGCAAAATTGTTCGTAATCAATCGGCTCCGTGATTACCGGTGATTCGCCGCACACCGGACAATTTGGATCGCGGCGAATATTAAATTCACGAAACCGCAGAGTGAGTGCATCAACGTGCAAGAGACGCCCGAGGAGATTGTCCCCCCGACCGATGATTAACTTAATCGCTTCCAACGCCTGAATAATTCCGATCAAACCGGGAACGACACCGAGAACACCAGCTTCGGCGCAACTTGGAATGGCCTCCGGTGGTGGCGGCTCCGGGAACAGGCAACGGTAACAGGGCCCGCCGAGATGAGGGGCGAAGAGCGAGGCTTGTCCTTCGAATTGATGGACCGAGCCGTAGATGTTTGGTTTCCTTTCCCAAACGCACACGTCGCTGGAAAGGTAGCGCGTCGGCAGATTATCGGAGCCATCGACTATGATGTCGTAATTGCGAATCAACTCGACGGCGTTGTTCCCGCATAAGCGTGTGGTGTAGGTCTCGACTGCGATTGTTGGATTGATGGCAAGCAAACGTGCGCGCGCCGAATCGGTTTTCTCGTGGCCAATGTCGCTCGTTCCATGCAAGAGCTGCCGGTGAAGGTTGCTGAGGTCAACCGTGTCCTGATCAACAATTCCGATTGTTCCAATTCCGGCGGCGGCGAGGTAAAGCGCCGCGGGCGATCCGAGCCCGCCGGCCCCGATACACAACACCCGGGCTTCTTTCAATCGGCGCTGACCTTCCTCGCCCACCTGAGCAAGATTGATTTGCCGAGAGTACCGGAGGAGCTCGTCGGTACTTAACTGAGCAATAGATTCTCTGCGGGCAGCGCTTTCATTCATTCCAAATAATTCTATCACGGTTTCCCAACATCGCGACGTTGCCGCGGCGGGTCGCGCGAACAAGGAAGTACTCGATCCACCTCATTTTGTGCGCAATAAATCCCAATTGATTCCGACGACACGCCTGTTCTCGAATCGCTTTAGCGATTTCGGAAAGATCAGATAACGGGCGCCTTGGGCTTGTTTAAAGCCGGCGATTCCAAATTCAGTTCCGCTCTCGGTCCGTTGAATTGTCATTACGCGATTGTTCTTAATTTGAGATTGCAGATGTCGGTCCGCCGCTGGCTTTTGCCAAAGCGTATAGGATTCTGGTCGGCCAGATCTCTCTACTATCTGTGAAAACCGCGCCGTCTTCACTTTCAACAATTTCATTGCGAAAAAAGTCCGCCAGAGAACTACGGCAAAGAAGGTCAGACTACCGTTGCTGCATTCCTGCCCTGGCGGGGTTCGTAAGCCCTCGGTCCATAGCCCCTGACGGAGGAAAAACTTTCGTTCAAGATCATCATCGTGCAACAGCAACAAGAGAAAGATGAAATGAGAATGACGAAATCCGACTGACAATGACATTTTCGCCTCTCTCCGCATTGACAGCACTAGCTGCATTTGATTGCATCGAAGGCGTGAAATGGCTCGCTCTCTGTCTGTTGCTCGGTTTGGAATGCTCCTGCACTACGATCGCCAACCGGCGCGACCTTTATAGCCCGCAGCCGTCGCCCGAACTCGATTGGCATCGGCAAGCAGCGACCACAACACGCATGGAAGAGGCTGTGCCGGCACCGACTAACCGTTAACGCGTTGTAGCCGGGATCTGTGATCTCGGCCCCTGCGTATTACGCAAAGGGCAAATTGGCTTTGATCCGGGCAAGATCGGTTTCGTGCACGCGACCCATCTTAGCCAGCTGACGTTTTTTCTTCGCGTTCTTGGCTGACATGAGATGGCGCCGTGACGCGCGCGAACGAAGGACCTTGCCCGAAGCGGTCACTTTGAAACGTTTTGCGACCGACTTGCGGGTTTTGCTGCGAGCAATTGCTTTGTGAAGAGAAAGGGCTCCTTTCCTTATGTGCCGCCGATCTGCCTGCTTTAGGAGCTGATCCATCGTCTTGGGGACGCCGCGAGCCGCGATGAAACCGTGCCTTTGGCCAACTAGACAAGCCGCCTTGAACACAACCGTCGACTTGCGCAGCTATATCGACCTTCGCTATGCGCATCAAACAGTGGCTAAACCGAAGTGCGAGCATTTCTTACCCGCGGATTAGGAAAGCGCCCCAAATAAAATTGCTGCGAGCCGCTTCAATCTCGCAAGATTGTCGCCATGGCCGAAGAGAAGCTCCCGCGTGTCGTGATCGTGGGCGCGGGCTTTGGCGGGCTCGAAGCGGCGAAAAAATTAGCCTGCAAGAACGTTCAGCTCATTGTCATCGACCGTACCAATTACCATCTCTTTCAGCCGCTCCTTTATCAGGTTGCGACCGCCGCACTCTCGCCGGCTGACATCGCCGCGCCGGTGCGCGCGATTCTGCACAAATGCGAGAACGTCGAAGTTATGCTGGCCGAAGTGCAATCGGTTGATGTGAACAAGCGCATTGTTCATGCGGGCGACCTCGATCTCACCTACGATTATTTGATTCTTGCGACTGGCGCGCGCCATTCCTATTTCGGGCACCCGGAATGGGAGCGCCTTGCCCCGGGCTTGAAGAGCCTTGAAGATGCAGTGGAAATTCGGCGCCGGATTTTGCTGGCATTCGAATATGCCGAAAAAATTTCCGATCCTGCGGCGCGCGCTGCAGCGATGACCTTTGTCATCATTGGCGGCGGACCTACCGGGGTCGAAATGGCTGGAGCGATTGCAGAGATCGCGCGTTATACCTTGGCGCGCGATTTCCGCCATATCGACCCATCGAGCGCGCGTATCGTCTTAATTGAAAGCGAACCACAAGTCCTCGCAACATTTCCCGAGGATTTGCGGGAGAGCGCGATGAAACAGTTGCGCGATCTCGGGGTGGAAATTCGCGCTGGAGTGCGCGCCACGGATCTAACGGAAGAT
>QHRJ01000348.1 GCA_003220075.1 Verrucomicrobiota bacterium | reverse complement strand
TTATCCTGAACGGAGCAGAGGAGGTTGAAGTTTAGAGATGGAAGGCCAGGACTTAGCCGAGGAAAGGTTGGAGGGACGAGCGCCGTCTCGTCCCCAATTTTGGGACGGCACAGCGGCCGTCCCTCCATAGCCGAAGCGCGAGATGCCTTTCACCCCTCCTCTTTCTTTTTCGCCACCGCCTCGCCCAATCTTTTACCTTCTTCGATCGCTTTCACCACCGCGGTCCGGGCACGCTCACGATGCTCACTTGTTTCGCGATGAAGCTGATCGATCGCGCGATCGAGAGCTGCTTTAATCGTCGCAGCCGTTCCGCCTTTTTCGTACTCACGCACCAGCACGCCCTCTAGCCGCGCCACGACTGCGTCCACCGTATAATTGGGATTGACCTTTCGATCTTGCAGCTCGTCTCTGATCGGACTGTAGGCATCGAGGACTTCTTCACTGTGCGCGCCCCAGCGCAAGACCCGGTAAAAGAGCGATCCTTCGCGTTCCCCTTTGCTGACAAGATCAATCATCGCGGCCACCACTGACACGGGCATGAGCGCGAAATCGCGCAGATTGCCGATGAACATTTTGAGCTCGAAGACGAGCACATCGCGCCAAAATCGCCAGCGCTCATCAGTCGTTTTCTGTGTCTCCGGAAGAGTCGAAGTCATTCCACATCTTCCTTCAACTGCCATGCTACGTCACTGGAATAAGTGCCACCAAGTCTGCGAGTGGACGAGTCTAAAAAGCGCTGCCTGAGCCGACTCGCTGCTCTCTAATTTGCGGTCATCCCGAGCGAACACGCCAGTCCGGCTCGGACCGAGGGATCCCGTCGCGAAACGTTTAAGTTAACGCTGCGGGATCCCTCGACTCCGCTCGGGATGACAGCCGTTTTCCGGCATCGCCCGTAGTTGCTACGAGCACTGTTTCCTTCAAAAATAACTCGCTTTACCTGACGGGCGCGGTTTTTGCACGGCTCCATAGGATGCAGCTTTTTAAACCAAAACTGATCGAGTGTTTGCGCGATTACGATCGGCGGACTTTTTTCTCCGATCTGGCCGCAGGCGTAACGGTCGGCATAGTGGCGCTGCCGCTCACGATCGGTTTCGGAATCGCCTCGGGCGTGACGCCGGCGCAAGGTCTGTGGACTGCGATCATTGCCGGCGCAATCATCGCCGCACTTGGTGGCAGCAAAGTGCAAATCGGCGGGCCGACCGGGGCCTTCGTTCCGATTCTCGCCGGTATCGTCGCGATTCACGGTTATGCCGGTCTCGCACTCGCGACTGTCATGGCCGGGATTTTTCTCGTCGCCATGGGCGCACTCAAACTCGGAAGCTTGATCAAGTTCATTCCCTACCCAGTGATCGCGGGATTCACCAGCGGAATCGCCATCATCATTTTCGTCGGGCAATTAAAGGAATTTCTCGGGCTCGATGCGCAGATGCCTCGTCACACCCTCGAGCAAGTCTGGACAATTGCGCAACATCTGGGCGAGACGCACGGGTCGGCGCTGGCGCTCGGGCTACTCGCGCTCGCCATCCTGATTCTGTGGCCGAAAAAATGGCAGGCCGTGCCCGCGTCGATCGTCGCGGTAATTGTGCCAACCATTGTCGTCGTCGCTATGCATCTCGGCGTGCAAACCATCGGCACGAAATTCGGCGGCATCCCTTCCGGATTTCCGGCGTTGAATGTGCCGCATTTCTCATTTGCGCAGATTCAGGAACTGATGGCACCTGCCCTCACCATCGCAGTCCTCGGCGCAATTGAGTCGCTACTTTCGGCGATGGTCGCTGATAGAATGATCGAAACGCGGCATGATTCGAACCAGGAATTGATTGGACAAGGCCTGGCCAACATTGTGACGCCATTTTTTGGTGGCATCTCCGCCACTGGGGCAATCGCGCGCACGGCGACCAATATTCGCAGTGGTGGAAAAACGCCGGTCGCCGGCATTGTTCATTCCGTCACGCTGCTAATCATCGTTTTGGTAGCGGCGCCGCTGGCAAAATTTATTCCGTTAACGGCATTGAGCGCGGTGCTCTTCG
>QHRJ01000242.1 GCA_003220075.1 Verrucomicrobiota bacterium | reverse complement strand
AACATCAAGGGCCTTGAAGGCGACGAGAAGGTGGGCGTGCAAATCGTGCGCCGGGCCATCGAAGAGCCGACCCGCCAACTCGCAGACAACGCGGGCCAGGAAGGCGCGCTCATCGTTCAAGAAGTCAAGGCGCGCAAGGGCAACGAAGGTTACGACGTCGCCACCGGTGAATATACCGATCTGGTGAAGGCGGGCATCGTCGATCCGACGAAGGTCACGCGCAGTGCGCTGCAAAACGCGGCCTCGATCTCGGGCCTGTTGCTCACCACCGAAGCCATCGTCACCGAGCTCCCGGAGAAGGAAAAAACTCCTCCAATGCCCGGCGGCGGAATGGGTGGCATGGGCGGAATGGATTACTAAAGCTCTGTAGCGGCGGTCTATGACCGCCGGACAAATTACAGCAGCCGGGTCAGAAATGGCCCGGCTGTTTTTGTTTCTGAGGATCCGGCGGATCCAATCTTAGACAAATTCCACCGTTGGCGGCGTCATTCGCGAGTGATCATGAATGGGCAACGCGATCTGATGGGCTTAGTCTCGGCAGTCGTAGTTGCAACTGCGTTGTTTGGATGCAGTCGCTCGCCAACCACGGTTGACGAAGTGATCGAGCGTCACACCAAAGCAATGGGTGGTCGCGCCGCAATCGAAGCGATCCAATCGATCGAGTTCAATCTTCATATCACCGATCCGAAGTTTGAAGTGGATGGCACCTACTTTGCGGCGCGCCCCGGCAAAATGCGGATTGATGTTAACGCTGAGGGCAACCATGTCTTTACCGAAGCGTTTGACGGTCAAAAAGGGTGGCAATGGGAAGGTAAAGGCACTGCGCGGAAATTGGCGACAGAGAAAGCGACCGCAGCGCTGCGGCACGGAGTGGAATTGCCGGGAAAATTGTTTGGCTTGCATGAGTTGAAAAGACGCGGCCATCGGATCGAGCTTGACCGGCGACAAAGAATTGACGGCATCAATTATTATGTTCTGCGGTTAACTCTGAACGACGGCTACCTAACGACACTCTATGTCGATCCAAAAAACTGGTTAATTACGCGTCGCCGCGATGTTCGGCCGTTGCACGTGGATGTCGATCCAACACCGACGACAATCGAGCAGCGTAACTCCGATTTTCGGACGATAGCCGGAGTGCAATTTGCCTTCGCATCGAGCGAAACCGATCTCCAAAGCGGCAAAGTGCTCGAAACCGCCGTGATCCGAGGTGTGAAAATTAATCCGCCGCTCGTTTCATCGATCTTCGAGAAACTCTAGAGCATGAGGTAATCACCAAGCCGGGCCGCCGACCGTAGCTCTCGATCGTTGGCGACAGACCTTCGTCGTCGGTTAAAATTGAGAGATGTTACCGAGCTATGACGATTTATTGATCAAGCGCTTTGAGCAACCGGATGAAGTACGAACATTCGAAAAAGGAAGATTTGAAACGGTGAAGGTCGGATCGATGACAATTGGGCGCGCGAGTTACGAGCCGGGATGGAAATGGTCGGAGCACGTAGGAGCTGTGACCGGTGCGGCGTTTTGCGAGGTGGAACATGTCGGCATGGTTCTATCCGGTTGTGCCGCCTGTCGAATGCAGGATGGCCGCTATTACGAGATGCGCGCTGGAGATCTCTTTTATATCGGACCTGTCCACGACAGTTGGGTGGTTGGCCAGGAGCCGTATGTCTCCCTCCATTTTCTTGGCGCGGAACATTACGCGCAGCCAAATGGCTAAAGATCGACAATTAGCTCAACGTATCGAGATCGGCGAGATCCTGAGGCCGCGCGACCGCTCGTTTATTTTGAATCAGGAGCGCTTTGCTCAAGATGAACACGGGAAGCCCTTCAAGTTCCGTAGCTATCTTTGTTTGAAACGCTTCGTTCGTAGCGACACCGGTCATTCCTGTCAGCAAATCAATTCGATTTGGGACGCGCCCGAGTTGGATTATTTGGTCCGGCTCGGCAAAGTCCGATTCTTTGAAGCCAGTTCCTGCGAAACCAAACTTGTTCATGACAACGGAAAGTTTCGCCGCGTTTTCCGGTGACGGGCGGATGAGAATATCAATATCGCCTGTATAACGCGGTCGGCCGTGAAAAGCGAGGCTATGCGCGCCGACAATTACGTACTCAACGCTGTGCGAGTTTAGTAACACGATAAACTCTCTCAAGTCGGCACTCAGGCTCATGATGCGTTAGTTGCAGAAGAATCTTTAGACGCTCTTCACTCGACAGTTTCTGATAAAACTCACGATCGGCGTTGTCCGCTTCGGCCAGCGTCTGAAACTTTGCGGCGATTTTCTCCACAAACCATCATATCATTTGTGATTGATCTTCCGAGCAAAAAAGTAGAGAGAGCACAACAAAATTGTGCTTCTGTTCCGTTGTGCGTCCGAGATAACTTGCGCGGAATGGCAAGGACTTTCCCATGAGAGACTACGTTGCAGAGTTGATGGCCGAGGTGAAGGCGAAGAACCCGGCGGAACCGGAGTTTCACCAGGCGGTAGAGGAAGTAGTCGACTCGCTTACAATTGTTCTCGAACAGCACCCCGAATATCGGCACGAGAAAATCCTGCAACGCATCATCGAACCGGAACGGGTGATCATGTTTCGCGTTCCGTGGCGGGACGATCAGGGCAATCTCCATGTTAATCGCGGGTTTCGTATTCAAATGAATAGCGCAATCGGTCCCTACAAGGGCGGGTTGCGTTTTCATCCCACCGTTAACCTGAGCATCCTGAAGTTTCTCGCCTTTGAGCAGGTATTTAAGAATGCGTTGACTACTCTCCCAATGGGTGGCGCAAAGGGCGGCTCCGATTTCGATCCCAAGGGCAAGACTGACTTTGAAGTGATGCGCTTCTGTCAGGCCTTCATGTGCGAGCTATTTCGTCATATCGGGCCGAATACGGACGTCCCGGCGGGCGACATCGGCGTGGGCGCGCGCGAGATTGGATTCATGTTCGGGATGTACAAGCGATTGAAGAACGAATTCACGGGTGTGATGACGGGCAAAGGCCTGACCTGGGGCGGTTCGGTGATTCGTCCGGAGGCGACGGGCTATGGCGCGGTTTATTTCGCGGAAGAAATGCTCAAGACGCGCAAAGAAGAACTCAAAGGCAAGATCGCGCTTGTGTCGGGGAGCGGAAATGTGGCGCAGTACACAGTCGAGAAGTTGAACTCGTTAGGCGCCAAACCGGTCACGCTTTCCGATTCGACTGGGTTCATTTACGACGAAGAGGGGATTTCGCGGGAGAAGCTCGCATTCGTGATGGAGCTAAAAAATGTCCGGCGTGGCCGTATTTCGGAATACGCCGAAAAGTTCAAGGGCACGGTGTTCACGCCGGCCGATCCGAAGCTCGATCACAACCCGCTTTGGAATACCAAAGCGCAATGCGCCTTTCCCAGCGCGACTCAGAATGAAATTAACGAGAAAGACGCGGATAATCTCCTGAAGAATGGCGTCTATGTCATTTCGGAAGGTGCGAACATGCCGACGACGATCAAAGGAGTGCACCGTTTTCTTCGGGCGGGAATCCTGTACGGCCCCGGCAAAGCGGCCAATGCGGGCGGCGTCGCTACTTCCGGGCTGGAGATGGCTCAAAACAGCATGCGCATTTCATGGACCCGGGAGGAAGTAGATGCGCGGCTCTACAAAATCATGAAAAGCATCCACGCCGTTTGCCATCGCACCGCCGAGAAGTATGGGACGCCGGGCAATTATGTTAACGGCGCCAACATCGCGAGTTTCCTTAAGGTTGCCAATGCCATGATGGATCAGGGGCTGGTCTAGCTCTTGGCGCATCTGGTTCCCAAACTCCAGTTTGGGAACCGCTCCTTTCGTAAGACTCGGTTTTCGCGAATCGCCCCGCGGTAGTGAGTCGGCAATGAGTGCGAAAAATTTAACAGCTTGCGTGGGGGCGCCGCCCTGCTTATGGCTCTCCGCGTAATCCGCGGTCAAATGCTTTCCGCCGTTGATGCTGATCATCCGGCTAATTGTCGCTAGTCCCCTGAATCATCCTCGACCGGCTCGGCCCGACGAATGGTCGGCGATTCTTCCGCTTGAGCCCGGCGGTGGCGGCGGCCGTTGACCTGGTCACCCTTATAGAGCTCCTTGAGAACTTGAGCAATCATCGGCGCAGCCACTGTGCCCCCATGCGCTTTTACTCCAACGTCGCCCTCGTAAAGAGCGGCAAATGCGTACTGCGGTTTTTCCGCAGGGACGTAACCGGCGAACCAAGCCGCCGTTCGCTCCCTGTTTTTCGGCCCCCACTGTGCGGTCCCGGTCTTGCCTGCCACCGTCACCATATCCAAGCTGGCGGCATGCGCCGTTCCGGTGGGAGCGTTGACCGCGTCAACCATTCCCGCGCGAAGCTGCACCATTGTTTCTGCGGAAAAATTGAGTGTCTTTTTCTCGCGCACGTTGTAGGCAGTAATGATGCCGCCATCGACTGATTGCACCTGCTGCACGAGTCGTGCCTGGTAAAAAATGCCGCCGTTGGCCACGATGGTCATGGCCTGCGCCATCTGCAGTGGCGTAGCCTGGGTATCGCCCTGGCCGATGGAAAGATTGGCGATGTCGCCATTTAGTAACTTCCGGCCGTGTGTTGCTTTCATATACGAGTCGTTAGGTACGCGACCTTCGACCTCGCCGCGAATTGGAATGCCGCATTTGGCGCCGAAGCCCAGTCTTTGTGCCCAATCGATGATGGGGTCAGCACCGGTCTTTATTCCAACCTGGTAGAACCAGGTGTCGCACGATTCGGTCAGGGCCTGGACGAAATTGAGGAAACCACGATCGCTTTTCTTCCAATTGTGAAAGGTCAAGTTACCAATCTGGATCGATGGGACGCATTGATATTGCTCGGTAGCAGTAACCGCGCCGCTTTCCAATGCCGCGATGCCGACGGCAACCTTGAAGGTCGAGCCGGGCGGGTAGGAAGAACGAAATGCGCGTGGCAACAGCGGAATCCCGGGATCATCCTGCAAAGCCTTAAACTTTTCCGGCGAGATCGACGGGACGAAAAGGTTTGGATTGTAATTCGGCCACGACGCTAACGCGAGGATGTCGCCGTTATTCGGATCCATGATTACGATCGCGCCGCGCTTTGCTTTGGCCTCAAGCGCTTTCTCAGCCAGTTCCTGCAAACGCAGATCTAGTGTGGTCACAACCGTGTGACCGGGAATAGGAGGAGAGACGATTTTTTCTGATGTTTTATGGCCATCTTTATCGAAGGTTATTTTATACTCGCCATGCTTGCCCGTGAGCATGGCATTGAAGGTTTGTTCGATTCCTTCACGCCCCTCCGTCTCCGGCCAAATTGTTTCGTGATTGTCGATGATCCCGTCGGGATTACGTCCGGTGCGTCCGCAATAACCGACTATTTGGCCGGCAACCTTGCCCTGCGGATAAACGCGAAGGTAAACGCCGCGCAACGTCATCTCCGGAGGCAAATGCGCTTTGGCCGCGTCGTATTCTTCCGCCGAAAGATTGGTGGCGATCTCGAAAGGAAGAATTCCGCGATTGTGATAATGCCGCAGGATTGCGTCATCGGCAGCGCGGATTGGACGGCCGATCAATTTTGTCGCGGCCGCGATTTGCCGATGCGCGAAGTCGAGCGTCTCGGCATCGTTAAATTCCAGCGGAGTAGGAAAATTGATCGCGAGATTATAGCTCAGCTGGTTTTGCGCGAGCGGAGCGCCATTACGATCGGTAACCTGGCCGCGCGGAGCGGGGATATCGAGAATGTAAGTGCGCGCGAGTTTTTGTGTTTCGAATGTTGGAACGATCTCTTCATCGAGCGCAGGCGGCGATGGTTCCACCGACGGCGGGGCGCTGGGCGCTATAGAAGATGCAGGTGCCAGCTGCTGCCCCGTTGCGCTGGTAAACGCGAAGAGCAGCGATGTCACACTAAGTATCATCGGAAAAAGTCTCATCCGCTCAGAGATTCTGCGCTTGGTCGAGAATGACAAGCCCTAGTGGGTTTGCAAAAATCGGTGCACGTCCGCTGCCAACTTTCGCCCAATTCCGTCCGTCGCCGCGATTTCTTCCACAGTGGCCCGCCGCAATCGTTTTACCGACCCGAAGTTTCGCAGCAACAGGTTTTTGCGATGCTGACTAACCCCCGGGCAATCATCCAGAACGCTCTCGCCAATTCGCTTCTTCATCAGTAATTGATGATAGGCGTTGGCGAAACGATGCGCTTCATCACGGATGCGCTGAAGCAGACGCAATGCGCCTGAATCTTCCGGCAAACGCAACGGCAGCGCCCGTCCTGGTCGATAGATTTCCTCATGTTCCTTCGCCAGTCCAATAATCGGTAAATCGTGCAGCCCAAGCCGCTGAAGTTCCTTGCAGGCCGAGGAGAGCTGCCCCTTGCCGCCATCGACGATAATTAGATCAGGCAGTCTAACCGCGACAAAATGCTCGTCATCCCGCCCGGCGCGCCCTCCCTCTTTGTCATCCCGACCGGAGTGAAGCGAAGTGGAGGGATCCAGTTGCGCTACCGGTAAGTTTTCCAACGGAACCTGCTCTCGGTGATCGAGCCGCTCTAGCGCCTCGCTCGGATTCTCCTGAGAAAATTCTGCGGCCTCTGGATTCGTGTCACGCGCTTCCAGCAAAATTCGGGAATATCTTCGCCGGACCACCTCCGCCATGCTGGCGAAGTCGTCCTGCCCTTCGACCGTCCGAATGCGATAGCGGCGGTAACAATTTTTGTCCGGCACGCCGTCACGAAAACAGACCATCGAGGCGACGACATGCGTGGTGCTGATGTTGGAAATGTCAAAGCATTCCATCACCCGTGGAATTTTCGGCAATTGCAGAGCATCGGCTAAGGCGCGGACGTCGGCTTCAGGCTCAATCGTTGTCGGCAACGAACCGCGGGTAAAACGCCGCGTTGGCCGTGTCGTGCGCCGCAAGTCATCCAGCATGTTGCGCAATTCGGCCGCCTTTTCGAAATCGAGCTTCTCCGCTTGCGCGCGCATTTGTTTTTCCAGTTCCGCCATCATTTCGCGCGAATGTCCTTCGAGGAATTCACAGGCCTGCGCAACCCGTTCTCGATAACTCTCCGGCGTAATCTCGCTTAATTTCATCGGCACCTGATAGGTCGATGATTTCAACTCCCGTTCCGTAGGCGAACCGCGGCCAAAGGTGAGAACGCCGAACTTCTTGCGCATAAAATTCAGCGTTTGCCGGAGCGCGCCGGCATGTGCATAGGGCCCAAAATAACGCGCGTTGTCATCTTTTTTGAAACGAGCGAGACGAAAACGCGGCCATTCCTCAGTCTGATCCACCTTCACCAGCAGAAAACGTTTATCATCGCGGAAAGAAACATTGTAACGCGGGCGAAATTCCTTGATCAGCTTGCCTTCGAGCAAAATTGATTCCGCTTCGCTTT
>QHRJ01000241.1 GCA_003220075.1 Verrucomicrobiota bacterium | reverse complement strand
TACTAAATAATTCGTTTCTGAGGGCCCGTATGGGCCTGCCCGAAGGACGCTGCGTCGCAGCCCGAAAGCCTTCCGGGCTGGGCCCGCCAGGATTCGAACCTGGGACCAAGGGATTATGAGTCCCCTGCTCTAACCGCTGAGCTACAGGCCCATTTTCATAGGTAAATCGATATGGCAAAAAAGAATTTGCCTTCGATTTTCACGGTGCTATTCTACGGTCAACCTTATGAAACCGCGCAAATCCACGAAAACATGGCAAAAAACCCGAAAGCCAAATCTTCTTCGACATAAGTCTGGCAGCTACTATGCCAGAGCTTTTGCAGGCGGCAAAGAAGTTTGGAAATCGCTCAAGACATCTCATTACAGCGTAGCGCAGGCCAAGCTCGCGGAATTTATGAAAGAGCATCGCGAGCGCGTCAGCAATGGCAACGGCGAAGTCTCCGCCAAAATGACTTTTGGCGAAGCCCTCGAAATCCATCAACAGAACCAGGCGGACGACGTGACGATCAAACCCGCAACCCGGCACTACTGGAATCAGATTTTTGTTGCCCTGCTGAAAAGCTGGCCGGGCTTGGACAATCTGGAAATTCGGCGTGTAACCAAAACAGATTGCAAGAAGTGGGCGCGCGCGTTTCGAAAGGTTGCGTCTCCGACACGATACAACAACACGATTTCGGGACTACGGCATGTGTTCGACGTGGCGAAGGATGCAGGGGTTATCTACAGCAACCCGGCGGAACACCTAGAGCGCGTGCCAGTACGCGCGAAGCAACTCACTCTGCCAAGCGGTGACCAGTTTCTGCAACTTGTCGATGAGGTAGACCATGCGGGCGCGTGGTGCTCGCGAGATTGCGCGGACTTCGTGCGCGGATTGGCATTCACGGGCTGCAGAAAAGGTGAAACGGGTCAGATCACATGGCGCGATGTGGACTTTGATGCTGGCGAGATTGTTGTGCGCGGTGATCCCGAAACGGCCACAAAGAATTGGACAGTGCGCCGGGTCCCGCTGATCCCCGATGCTCGCCTACTGTTTGAACGCATGCGTGCTGAGCGTTCTCGCGAACCTTTGGACACGAAAGTTTTTCGTGTAGGCGAATGCCAGAAGGCGCTTGATCGTGCGTGCAAAAAAATCGGCGCAGATCGAATCACCCATCACGATTTGCGCCACCTGTTTGCGACGCGCTGCATCGAAAGTGGTGTGGATATTCCGACCGTTTCGCGCTGGCTAGGCCACAAGGATGGCGGCACACTGGCAATGAAAACGTACGGACACTTGAGGCGTGAGCACAGCATTGCGCAAGCACAGAAGGTAAGCTTTGCACCGGATGTAACAAAGAAACCTGACGTTATTCCATTCACTGCTACGGCATGATGCCCGCACAACCGCCGGAGAGGGCAACTGCGTGAAATACTCGAAGGCCAACACGGTACACACACAGCAATTCATTGCCCAGTATGGCAAAGCTGCGCGGTATCCTCTCTGTCTGGCAGCGTTGGGACTTTGGCGGCTGGACGCCGAGTTGTCTGAGCAGACGAAGAAGGTTGCGCAGGCCTGGGAACTTGTAAACAGTGTCAAACAGCAAAGGAAGGAAGCGATATGGTTGATCGATCAACTTTACAAAGAACAAAAACAGAAAGAGGTGCCCCAAGCTTCTGCGATTTTGCGCAACGTGGACAAACTGTTACCGGAAGTGCAGAAGTGCTTCCAAGCAACAGCTAAACTTTGGTTACATTACGACGAATGGCGAGAGCTGGCTGCTGTGCAATTTGAACGCGAACGTGTCGCGGCGAAGGGGGACACTAAAGCTCGCAAGGCGCTCCAACGAGTAAGGAAGCGATGGAACGACAAAAAAGCGTTCTTAGGCGACAGCGATCGCCGCACCCTTGAAATACTGAAAATGCTTCGCGATGAGGCAATCAAAGCAGCAATGGCGAAAGATGGAGCAAATGCCATATACTTGGAATCCGCCCGGGGCGGCTCCCGGCCGTTATCTGATAAAGCTTGGCAAGGACTTTTAACAGCTAGAGAGATTCAGTCACGTCTTGCGGATGCGCCGGTAGACAGGCACGCGAAAGAAGTTAGGAGACTTACAAGGAAGCTGGGTATTCGGTTGGCTAAAGATCAACGCGGCCGCAAACGAAAGCCATACCCGCGAAAACAAAAACCAAATCGGCCACGCGGACGCCCGCGCACTAAGGCAGAGTTAGTGTTCAAAGGAGATATTGCCCAGGCCTTCGATGAGCTAGTTCGAGAAAGCCGTGGCAGGGCCCCGCGACGGCCTTCTAAGGATCAGTTTTGGGACAGCAGCGAGGCCAGACGAACCGCAGCCCGAAACCGATCAGCCAACCTTTAGGGCAAAGCGAGAAAGCGGCGGCGGTAAAGACCCAAGTGCGTGGGGGCTGATTATTAGACGTGGTTTGTACGCCCTCTGAGTAAGGTGCTGAAAAAACCACAGTTACGCGCACACCAAAAAAAGCCCCAATTATGGGCGCATTTTAGCCTATAGGTGTATGAATATAGGTTCATCCCCAGACATAACGGAGCGGTTCCTAACCCGGAAAGCGTTAGCTGATCGCTGGCAACTATCAACTGAAACATTAAAGCGGCGGGAGCGGTGCGGACTCCTGCCATTCCTAAAGCTCGGGCGCGGGGTCCGGTATCGGCTCGCCGATATTGAACACCTAGAAGCAGATGCTGAAGTGCGCCAATCGGGCGCATTAGCTGCTTAAATCAAGGAGGAAATGAAATATGGAATGTTGTCATTCTCTCCCAATGGGTGCGCTGTCTCAATGCGCACATACCCAGACGACCACAGAGCTTTTGCCGCAAGGGAGCACGCATTACGCCCAGCTCCGGTGCGCAACCTGTGGTGAGCATCTTCGCTTCCTGCCTAAACCAGAAAACGTTGAACGCCGAAAGCTCAACGCCTACCGGCTGGCAAAGCTACAGATGGCCCCCGGCCTTAACCAGTGGGAGCGCCAGTTTGTAGATAGCCTGGTGAAGCTTGGCAGTAACAGGCTGTCACCAAAGCAACAGGATATGTTTGATCGGCTCTGCCTGACCCACCTAGACAGGAGGGCAGCGTAATGAGCACATCAAACCACGCCACTAAGCGCGCGGCCTATTCCCCAGCGGAGTTTGCCGCGTCATGCGGGCGGCATCCAAGCTGGGCCTATCGGCTTCTATATGGCGGCAAAATCCGAGCGCTTACCGATCTGGGCCGAATCCTCATTCCTGCATCGGAATTGGAGCGTGTCCTATCGAGTGCCGCACCATACAATCCGAAACCGCAGAAAACAAAGGCTCAGCAATCAAGGATTGGAGGTGATGATGTATGAAATCGACAAAGAAAAAAAGCGAGCGTCCGAAGATGATTACCTATACAAGAGGAATCTCGCGAATCTATCGCGTGCTCCTGCGGTTGCAGAAGCAACTTTCCCACTGGCGCCCCGAGGCCGAGGCGTTGTTTAGCAAATACGAGCGCACTGGTGACGAAAGTCATTTCGACGCTTTTGCTTATCACGTCACAGGGGAACTCGCGCGCGTGCGTGAGGCTCTCAAGGAGGTAGGGCAATGATCAAGCGAATACTAGTATCAACGGTCCCCTTTGCTCTCTCTATCGAGACGCGAGATTACGACGCGGAAAAGCTGATCGAAGTAATTCGCACCGGCGGAAAGGACGTACGCGGGCGAGTGGAGCAACTACGCGAAACGCTGCAGCGTGAGCTAACCAGCCATGGCGACCCGAAGCGCGCTAAACAGACTGCAGGCGAGCTCAAGAAGCAGCTCCCGGGCGTGATGTGGAGCGGCACGTTTACTGAGCGCAAGACGGACGCTCTAGTTAATCATAGCGGGCTACTCTGCGCTGACTTAGATTCATTGAACGGCACCCTTGCCGATGTAAGGGGTAAACTCTCAGACAGTCCGTATCTCTGGGCGCTGTTTACCTCGCCAAGCGGCGATGGGCTAAAAGCAGTCTTTCGCGTTTATCCTGATACGGCAAGGCACGCCGGAAGCTTTCGCGCTGTTGAGCAGCACGTGCGCGAGCTGACTAGCGTGCAGATAGATCAGAAATGTAAAGACCCGGTGAGGCTCTGTTTCCTCAGTCACGACCCGGGCGTCTATTACAACGCCAATGCAATAGCGATTGACCCGCTACCGGATCTCGTCAAACCACGCCCTGCACTCAGCGGCATGGTGGATCTATCGAAGCGGCAGCGAATCGCGACGGAGTTATTCGGCCCGGTTGACTGGTTATCAGAAACCGAGGGGATCGCGGTAAATAGATGTCCCTTCAAACATCTGCATTCCACACCAGATGGCGACAGAGATTTAAAGGTTTACGTCGTGCCTGGCGAAGCGCCGAACGGGAATTGTGTTCATAATTCTTGTAGGGCGATGTTGGCAGTTCTTAACCGGGAGCTGCAATCACGGATTGGTAAGGCGGAATACATGCCGCCAGAGAGTCGCATTGAGCGACAAAACGATTCTGCGGACCTTGTAGGCGCGGGAAACGGCGCCGTAGAGCATGATGAAACGATTGCCTCGCTGGCTGCGTTGCATCCGCTGGAATACGAGCGGAAGCGCGAGGAGGCTGCTAAAGAAATAGGCTGTCGTGCGTCTGTGTTGGACAAGCTCGTTGAAGAGAAACGCCGTTCCGGGAAACAGGCAAACAGTAACCTACAAGGGCAGACCGTAGTATTGCCAGAAGTAGAACCTTGGGGGGAGAAAGTTGAGGGAGCGGTAGTGCTGGACGAAATCGTGGAAAGCTTTCGCCGGTACGTCGTGCTGCCAGAGGGCGCAGCCGACGCGTTAGCGCTTTGGTGCGCGCATACCCATTGCTTCAAATCCTTCGAGTGCTCGCCAAGGCTCAACTTTTACAGTCCGGCAAAGGGATGTGGCAAAACGACCGCGCGCGATGTAGTCGCCTTGTTCGTTCCACGCCCGATACTCACGGAAAACATGAGTGTTGCCGTCTTATTCAGGCTCGTTGACGCGCAAGCGCCGGTGACCCTGGCTGATGAGTATGACGCATGGCTTAAGTTCAACGAAGAATTGCGAGGTCTCCTAAACGCCGGGCACAGGCGCGGGGCTACCGTTTTTCGATGTGAAGGCGATAGCAACGAAGTGCGTCAATTCAACGCTTACGCCCCTGCTGTCCTGTGCGGCATTGGGACGTTGCCAGGCACGCTGCACGACCGAAGCATAGTTATACCGCTCTCACGTGCCAAACTGGGCGAGTTATCCAAGCGATTCGACTCGCGTAAGGTCGGGCCAGAAAAAGAGCTTAACCGCAAGCTGGCGCGTTTTGTGGCTGACCAGGTAACGCAACTTGAAGCGATTGACCCTGTCTTGCCTAGTGGCGTTTTTAACCGGCTGGCCGATAACTGGCGACCACTTTTTGCGGTTGCTGAGGTTGTGGGTGGAAACTGGCCGCAGCGATGCGCAGATGCGTTTGCAAAGCTGACCACCGCAGTGAGCAAGGCCGAGACGGATGGACTCAGGGAGATGTTGTTGGCTGACATTCAGGGACTGTTCAAAACCGATCGGATGTTTTCTCGCGAGCTTATTGAGCGTCTTTCGGGGATGACCGAGCGACCATGGCCGGAGGTTTGTCGTGGTAAACCGATCACGGAGCGCTGGCTGGCGCGTAACTTGGGCGTTTTCACCATTCATCCAAAACAGCTCCGGATCGGCGAGGACAATGGCCGGGGGTATGAACTGGCCGACTTGGTTGAGGCTTTTGAGCGATATTTGCCTAACCCCCCTTCTCCAAGTGTTACACCGTTACAAATAGAGGGAAAAGCTCCTTTTTCTAAGTGTTACAAAAAGGAAAATGTAACACTTGTGAAAACGCCATTTCTAGAGGGATGTAACACTTGTAACACTTGCGATACCCCGGAGCCGATTATTGACGAAGCAAAGCTGCTATTTAACGCCGGGGAGGGCGAAGAACAGGCAGCGGCCAGTTGATCAAGCAAGGCCGCGCCGACCGTCCAACCCGCAAGCGCGGCGCAACCAAGATTATTTGATGAAAAGAAACAACAAAAATGAACACGGATATTGAGTGTAGATTGACCGGCCCGGAAACCCCGGAATGCTTTCAACTGAGGATAGGCACGCAGATTCACAACCTACACGCCTGGCAATTGATCACTCTGGTCGAGGCCGTGAATCTTGCATGGCTGCACTGGCTTGGCTTAACGCGTATCGATATTATTAAGTCTTATCTGGAGTTAGACCAGCGCGAAAAGTTATCGACGGTAATCAGCGAGCAGGAAAGCAGATATGGTCTTGTTCCCTCGCACCGGAGCGAAGTAAGCGAAGGCTCGGAGGCAACGTGAAGGCGGCTGTATTAATTCGCGACACTAAGGAGAACGACATGCAGGATGAGACTACTGAACCAAAGACCAAGCCACCAGATCGCGAGGCCGTCCGTGTCTTGGCTATTGAACTAGGCGCGCGTGAGGCTGCCAGGCGTCTTGGCTTGAATCCGAACACCGTGCTTTCATGGGCTAAGCGTTACAATTGGGAGCTTCCCAATCGCAAAGGTGGCGTAACAAAAGCAAGTGCAAACGCAATCACCATGCAATCAAGGCCCGGTGATGTGTTGCTTACAATGCACAAAGAGCTGGAGGGCAGGACTAAGACAGGCCTGGCGCAAGCAACAGCTAAGGCGTCCGAGCACGCTGCGGAGCAGGACGGCGCAACAAACCTGAACTGTAGTGGCAAGCTGAGAGATTTAGCCTCAGCAGCAGCCAGAATCTTTGGCTGGGACGCTAACGGAACGAGTGCCGTAACCCTGAATCAGGTGGTCGTCTCCCAGGAACAGCTTGAGCAGATACGCGCATTGCGGGCATCCTAGCGCGTTCTGGAGACATTTGTGGAGCCTGTTCCGAGATAGCTTAACAAAGACAACAGTGGCTTCATAACGTCAACAAGGTGTCAACATCATAAGACAAAGACGTCAATCACCTAT
>QHRJ01000347.1 GCA_003220075.1 Verrucomicrobiota bacterium | reverse complement strand
CCGCGGGCTGCATTTTTCAAGGGTCCAAGAAGCAACTCCGCCAAATGCAGATAGGTGCCGGGATGATTTGGATTGATCAACAGACTTTGCTCATAATTCGCGGCGACTTTTGCAAACGTCGCTTTTGCTTCCTCGATGCGGTTTGCGCGCTGCAGGGATCGCGCTTCATCATCCAGTACCTGTGCCAGTAAATCGTAGGGTTGATATTTGTCCGGGTGCTCCTTGATGATCTGTTCGAGCATCTCGATGGCTTTGTCGCGCTGGTTTGTAAGGATAAAACCAGTCGCCAGTTTCTCGCGCGCATTTGCATCCTCCGGCTGCAGTTCCAGAACGCGCAAATACAGCGGGATCGCTTCCTTCAATTGCTCGGATGCGGCATAATAGTCTGCCACATCCTTGAGAATTGTTGGATCGTCTCCGGCGTGTTCGGTTGCTCGTTTGAACATGTCGTTGACCTTTCTCAGTTCGTCCGGTTTCGGCTGCGAGTCGGACTTGAAAAGAATGGCCACATAGAGCTTTCCAAGGTGCATCCAGAAAGTGGGATCGTTACTGCGAACTTTTGTGGCGCGGTCGAGAACTTCGAGTGCCTTCTTCTCCTGGCCGGCTGCAACTTCAATTTCGACCAGGCGCTGGTACGCGTCTGCGTCTCCCGGATTCAGGGAGATGGCGCGATTGGCATAATCGATGGCCTGGTCTGTTTTCTTCAGGTACTTCGCGTAGATGTAAGCGAGTTGCTGATACGGCCCGGCATCAGTCGGGTTTGCTTTGATTGCGTCTTTCAGCACGTCAATTGCCTGTGGAAAATCGTCGTCCTGTATTAGCAAACCCGCCACACGCGAGGCGAGTTGCGCCTGGCCAGGCTCGACATTGAGCACCTTCCGATACGCATCCAGCGCGCGGTCCAGCTCGCCATTTTCTTCGAACGCCATTCCTTCGACAAAATGCGCGAGCGCGCCGGCCTTGCGGTCGCCGCCCGCACGCAAGGAGAGGTCCGCAGCCGGTTTGGAATTGAGCGAATCATCCTGGCGCCCACTTTGTTTCGCCTGGCGCGAACGAGGAATTTTTGCCGACGAACTCTTAGCCGTTGGCTCGGCAAATGCATTTGCCACCGCGAGAAAAATAAGCGCGAAAGCAATCGTCCCGCAGGCGGAAATACTGCATTTTATCCGCTCTCTCATCTTTTCAGAGTGTAACTTTCAGCCGCGCGCTCCGCAAACGAGCCTTGGATCTGTAGAGGGAGCCGTGTCGGCTGCGATCTGGAATGCGGGCGACACGCCCGCCTCTACAGCAAGAGACCAAGATCGAATCGTGAACTTCTTTCCCATCGGGCGTTGGGCCGCCTGCTACGCCGTAGCCTTGTGCGAAGGCGGGTTCGGCGTTGAGTGTTGGACGTTTTCCCAGAGCCGGCGCTGACGATTTACACCTTATATCGCAGCCGCTTCTTGTGGCGATGCGCCCTCATCCGTTTGCGGCGCTTGTGCTTGGCAATTTTTGCCTTTCGTCTTTTTTTAAGGGAGCCCATTCAGATTTCCAGACTTCGCAAGTCGCGATTCAACCATTGAACGCGCAGTATTGCAACTGCGTTTCCTCGGGGAATTGCTACTGACGACGAGAATAGCCTTTCAACATACGGCCAGAAAACAATCGAACCGATGACCACGGCGGCAGTCGCAGTGAGCAGAACAGCACCTGCTGCAACATCCTTCGCATCGCGAACCAGAGGGTGAAAGTCTGGTGACGCTGCTGCATCGGCGA
>QHRJ01000044.1 GCA_003220075.1 Verrucomicrobiota bacterium | reverse complement strand
CTGTGCCAGACGCCGTCGCAGATTCGGCTGTCAGAGACCACCCTACGGACGAATCAAACCAAAATGATGCGTTCGGTATGCGAGTAGATGTTGAACGACGGCGGTCTGAGAAAACCAACCAACGTCTGATTGCATTCGCGCGCGAATTCCATCGCCAGCGTCGAAGGAGCTGAGACCGAGGCGACAATTGGAATTCCGGCGGAGAGTGCCTTTTGCATGATCTCGAAGGACGCGCGCCCGCTAACGAGAAGTATACACGAAGCCAGAGGCAGTTCGCGATCAAGAAAAGCCCGGCCAATAACTTTATCGACGGCATTATGTCGACCGATGTCTTCTCTAACCCGGCGTGGTTTGCCGTCGAGCGCAAAGATACCAGCCGCGTGAATTCCGCCAGTGCGGGCGAAGTCGCCTTGGTTCTGGCGGAGACGCGCTGGAAGTGAGAGCAATGTTTCGAGACGAATGCGGATGCTTTTTGCCGATTCAATCGGTGGGAAATTCTGCCGGATCGCGGCGATGCTCTCTTTCCCGCAGATGCCGCAACTCGATGAAATCGTGCCGAAGCGCTGCGCTGAGTTGAGTTTAGCTTTTACACCTTCGGCCAGAGTAACGGTTATGATGTTTTCGCGATTACGCGCGCCAGACGAACGTGAGAATTTATCAATCTTGTCAGAAGCTCGAACGATTCTTTCCGAAAGGAGAAAACCGGCGGCGAGTTCTTCGTCGTTTCCGGGCGTCCGCATTGTAGTCGCAACGGTCTTGCGGCCGATGCGAATCTCGAGCGGTTCTTCAATAGTGAGATCGTCACGTTGATACTCCAGTGTGCCATCTTGCTTTCGCCGGATGACCTGGCTGGATGCGACGCCCTCTACTTTCACCGAATTGCTGGCAATGTTACCATGCCATCGGTGGAAATCTGTCATCTTTACATTTCGCCAGGACACAATTTTTTCGGGCATCATAACCGGCCCCCCGATGATTATGCAGCGGTGGAAGTTTCGGCGATTGAATGTGTCGCCGGCCACGGTATTCGGGGTGATCGTTTCTTCGATTACAAGGAAGATTACAAAGGGCGGATCACATTTTTTGCACTGGAAGTCTTTGATGAGCTTTGCGCTGTTCTTAAGTTGTCGGACTGCTCTCCCGCATCGCTACGACGGAATATCATTACTCGAGAGGCCGATCTTAATGCGCTGATCGAACGCGAGTTTGAAATCCAGGGTGTTCGTTTTCACGGGGTGCAAGAGTGCCGGCTATGTTACTGGATGGATCGCGCGATTGCGCCCAGCGCTGAAAAATTTCTCAAGGGTCGCGGAGGTTTGCGTGCGCGGATTTTGACCGACGGCATGTTGCGCTCGACCGGACCCATTCGGGTCGGCACGGTTGAATGAACATCAGTGCGGTTCTGCTCGTCGGGGGTGAATCGCGCCGGATGGGGCAGGACAAGGCGACTTTAATTTTTCGCGACAAACCGCTCTGGCAAATTCACCTCGATCTCTTGTGGAAATTAGAACCAGAAGAAATTTTTGTTTCGGCCCGAACTGATCCGGCGTGGCGGCCAGCGGGCGTGCAATTCGTTTCCGATGAACCGCCGTCGCGCGGTCCATTAAGTGGTCTCTCTGCAACGCTGCCACGAATTCGAACCGATCATTTGCTCGCTCTCGCCGTCGATATGCCGTTGATGAGCGAGAATTATTTGCGTTCGCTCTGCAATCTAATTGACCTAGGCTGCGGCGTTCTTCCCATGATCGGCGATCGCGCCGAACCTCTGGCTGCGATTTATCCGAAAGGCGCCGGGATCGATTTTATCGCGGCGCTTTCCGGATCGGATTTTTCGCTTCAATCGCTAACGAAGAAGCTCGTCGAGACAGGCAAACTAAACCTCGTTAACGTTCTCGAAGAAGAGGGAAAATTTTTCCGAAATTTTAACGACTTCAGCGATTTTGACGGACCCTAAAATTTATTTCGTTGGCAGAGCGGAAACGGGAATTGTCTGAGATCGCGCTGGTGCAACTTCGCCTTGTCCGAAGTACAGTTATTTTCGGCGCATCCCAAGAATGCTGACGAAAAAGCTGGAGAAAACGGTTTGAAACCCCAAGGCGACGAGGGTCGCTCCAGGCACGACGAATCGCATGGTATATGCGTAATCCAAATGGCCGAAACCAGTCAGCCACCATTGTCGGATGGCAGCTAGCAGCAGACCGCCACCGGCGAGCAGCGCCAGTGCCGCTACGACGAGTCCCTTTTCCAGATTCACTACCTCGAAGAAGCGTTCTAAATGCCGGTCTGGCGGCAGGAATCCCTCGGTGACGGCAAATGTCTTCGCGAAGATGGCGAAGAGAATGCACTGATACCCGCACAAAATAGCCAGACTGGCGAACAAGAGCGTGTGAGCGTCGAAGGTGCTACGCCCGATGCTCAGCCCCGGCATGGCTACAAGATAACCAAGCAGGCCAAAGGCGATGAAAACGCCACTGGGAACCAAAAAGAGCCAGCGGGGACTGCACATAAGAAAGTAACGGAACGTGCGCCATCCGTCTCGAAACGTTTTTAAATGGGGCGTGTGCGATCGACGCCCATCGGGATACAGAGTAATCGGAACCTCTACGATTTTTTCGCCGTGTAGACTGGCTTTGATGATCATCTCGGTGGCGAATTCCATCCCAGTGCAACGCTGATCGAGGCGTTGGTACATGGCTTTGCTAAAACCGCGCAACCCACAGTAGACGTCGTTAATTGGGGCATTGAACCATCGTCGGACGAGAAAAGAAAAAAGCGGGTTGCCAATCCAGCGATGCAAGAATGGCATCGCACCCGGTTGAATGGAACCACCCCCGGCCGGAAGTCTGCACCCCTGAACCAGGTCGAACCCTTCTCGCAATTTTTTAACGATCTTCGGGATCTCAAGGAAATCGTAGCTGGCATCGGCATCCCCTATGATGACGAATCGACCCTTTGCAGCCGCAATTCCTCCCATCAATGCGCTGCCATAGCCCGGCTCTTTCACCATTACTATGCGCGCCCCCTGATTCTCCGCGATAGTTCGGGATGAATCGGTACTGCCATTGTCTGCCACAATTATTTCGCCGGCGATATTGTGTTCTCGCAAAGCTTGCCAAGCTTTCTCAATGCAACTTCCCAAAGTATCCTCCTCATTGAGGCAGGGAATAACCACTGATGTTTCAATCGCCGCAGTCTGGGTTTCGAACTCCATTTGTTCTCTTCAGAAAGATTAGATTACGGTATCCAATCATTAAAATCATTTGCGAATCGCGACGCGTGCCCATTCAGCGCGCGAAAGCTGGTCGTCAATCAGCATCGCTCATCATGACTAGAACATTTTCGTGACATGAATAGCCACGAACTGATCTATTGCATCGTACTGGTCGGAATTTTCGCAGCCATTGCGAAAATCATGCCCGCTCGGTTGCACGACTTGCCGCGAAAGTTTGAACGCGGTCTTTCCTGCCTGGCGCGCCGCCGAACGTTAAGTTGGGTCGGATTGGGCGTGCTAGTTCTGGTGGTGCGGGCGGCACTTCTTCCAGTCTGGCCGATCCCTAAGCCATCCATTTACGATGAGTTTAGTTACCTTCTTCAGGCCGGTACTTTCGCGTATGGTCGCTTAACCAATTCGCTGCACCCGCTTTGGCAGTTCTTTGAAAGTACTTACATCCTTCAGCAGCCTACCTACGCCTCCCGGTTCCCGCCTGCGCAGGGACTCGCGATGGCGGTGGGGCAGGTGATTTTCGGGCATCCCTGGTTTGGAGTCTGGCTGAGCGCGGGTTTGCTGGCGGCGACTCTTTGCTGGGCGCTCCAAGGGTGGCTGCCGCCAGGGTGGGCGCTTTTCGGGGCTTTCATTGGGCTGGACCTGTGTCTTTTCAGCTACTGGATGAATAGCTACTGGGGAGGTGCTGTAACCGCCATAGGGGGTGCGTTGGTTATCGGCGCATGGATTCGCATCATTCGAGCGAAGCGATGGCGCTACGCGTGGCTCTTTGCAGTGGGAGCCGTGATCGTCGTCCTGGCGCGGCCGTTCGAGGGATCGGTGCTTCTCATTCCGGCACTCATTACGCTGGGCATGGCAGATCGCTCTGCGCACGTCTGGTTACCGATCGCGCTCATCGGCGTAGCGGGCGCCTCCTGGTTTGCTTATGACAATTACCGCGTCACCGGGCATCCCCTGCGCCTGCCCTACCGGGAGTATTACGAGCAATATGAGATCGTGCCGCCCTTTTCGTTCATGCCGATTTCCACCGCCCCGCGAACTCTTCGGCACTTCGATCTTGAATCTCGGAATCGCGAAACCTACGACCGCGCGCGGAGCTTGCGTCTGTTGGTAGATCGCCCGCTGGACTGGCTCGCTCTGCTCCGACATTATTACGGCAACCTGATCTGGCTGCCGCCGGTCGCGGCATTCGCGCCTCTTCTATGGCATTCTCGGAGAATGCGATTTCTTGCAATTCTGATGGTAGTGATCGGGGCCGCATCTGTGATTGAGGTGTGGTGGTATCCGCATTATGCAGCACCATTTGCGGCCGCGCTGTTGATACTCGCCGCGCAGTCGATGCGATACCTCCGGCAATGGACGCATAATGGGCGTGACTTAGGACATTTTTTGGTGCGTGCGATGGCGGTTTCGGTGCTGATAGCGATGGTTGCATCAGAAGCTCGGGCAATTGCGACGCACCGGACCAGAGGTCAGGTCCAGACAAAGAACGCGAACAAGGGAAGCGCGGAACAGGCATTACTGGCAAGCCGACCTGGCCGCCATGTGATCTTTGTTCGCTATCGCGAGGCGGACACTGCACATGACGAATGGATTTATAATCCGGCGGATATTGATGCCGCTCCCGTCATCTGGGCGCGGGACATGGGACCGATCGAGAACAAGCGACTCATCCATTATTACGCAGGGCGATCGTTCTGGCAGTTCGAACCGGAAGAGTCGATGGCCTTCAAACCCTACTAATCTGATTTTTCATGCTGCGGCGCTGGCGCGGTACCAATGACGTTGAGCTTGTGGAAATCGCCTTACAAGGAGGTCCGAATGCACAAGAGGAGTCCGCACATTAGTCGCGCTCGTTTACGGGAACGGCATCAGGCGGTGGCAACTGAGACGCTTCAACTTTGATGTAGTTCAGAACGACTGGTGCCAGGATCATTCCCGGTATCCCCATGAATCGCTCGCCAACGATCAGCGCGAGCAAAGTGAGCCAGACGGGATTTTTGATCCGATCGCCGATGATTTTGCTGTTCAGGAAATATTCCAGCTTATGAACTGCAACCAGGAAGATGAGAGCAACAATAGCCAGCCGCGGCGACATGGTAACGGCGATGCCGACGATGATCGCGTTGCTGATCAGGTTTCCCACGATGGGCAACAGTCCGCAGAGAAAGGTCAAACCGACCACGAAAGTCCCGTACTTAAGGGAGACAACGAGCACAAATATCGCCGTCAAGAGCGTGTTTATCGCCGAAATCCGGATTTGAGCGCCCATGACTGTTTCAAAACTTTGGTAAAATAATTGGAAACGGATTTTGATCTCATCTGTCATCGCGGTAAAAAGGTTCCGACTTTTCGGCTTATTGGAAAATTTCTCGATTCCTGGATTCAAAAACAAGCTAACCGCGACTGCGATTCCTATTAAAACGAAGACAAGTTGCGTGCTGGCTGCGCGCGCGAAATTGCCAACAAATAAGAATTCATTTTTCACGACGTCAAGGATGGCCGCGATTAAGCTATCCAGGTCTGAAAACGGGAGTTCGATCCCGTGACTTTGCGCATACGCAATAAACGGCGGGATCGATTCCGATGCTATCTTGGGAAAGGCAATGAAGGCCTGCCGGATAAGAAACCCCAGGCCATAAAGCGTGGCCGCGACGACAACGAAGAATAGGATGAGGGACAGCCACTTCCGTTTGCCGAAATAAAGTTTGCGCAACGCAAAATAGGAAAAGAGAACTGTTATGAGTGGAGTCGCTAGATGGGTGGCCGCCGCCAGCACGATTACCGCGACGAGGAAAAAATAGGAGAATCGTGCCGCTCGCGTCATTTCGAATCATGCCAGCTATATAGGCACGGCTCAACGAGCAATGTTTTCAGACCTTCGGCGGCCTTCTCGCAACATCAGCGCTGCGAGCAGCCACCTTCATTAACGGATCGCGCCACAGTCTTGGAGTTGACCAGGCTATCGTCTTTCGTCCATAGCCCTGCTGAAGTGTTTTAATCGTCAGCGCAGAATGTTGGCGAAACGCCACACTTCATGAAAGGTATTATAAAGCGGTGTCGGCGCGGCCCGAATCACGTTCGGTTCGCGGAAATCGCATTTCACGCCGGCGGCTTCGAGTTTCTCGAATAGTTCTTTGGGATGTTCCTGCGCCTGGATCGATAACTGACAACCGCGTTCGTTAGCTTCTCGGGGGGTAATTATGTTAAAACGTTTTCCTGCGCCTCGATCTTCTAACAAGAATTGGAGATAGCTCGTCAGCTTAATCGATCTTTTTCGAAGCGATTCCATTCCGCCAGCTTGCTCGAAGATGGCAAGCGAAGCGCGCAGGGGCGCCATCGACAGAATAGGTGGATTACTGATTTGCCATCCATCGGCTGAGGCAACTGGGATGAATTCCGGCTCGAGGTGCAAGCGAAAACGTGTATTCGGATCGTTGCCGAACCAACCAGCCAGACGCGGCAAGTTGATGTTGGTGGCATGTCGCTCATGCACAAAGGCACCTGCGACCGCACCGGGACCGGCGTTGAGATATTTGTAGGAACACCAGACCGCGAAATCGACATTCCAATCGTGCAACATTAGCGGCACGTTGCCGATGGCGTGGGCAAGATCAACACCAGCTGTAATGCCACGCTTCTGCGCCGCGGCCGTAATGGTTGGAATATCGAACCACTGACCGGTGAAAAAATTTACCCCGCCGATTAATACGACCGCGAGCTCATCGGCGTGCCTCTCAATTAGATCGAGAATCTCTTCGGTTCGCACGGTAAACTCGCCACTGCGCGGCCGCACTAGGATCAGCGCCTCCTTTGCACTAAGTCCATGATGAGTTATCTGCGTTTTGATCGCATATGTGTCGGAAGGAAACGCCGGCTCCTCCATCAGAATCTTGAAACGTGATTTGGTGGGGCGATAGAAAGTGGCCATCATCAGGTGCAAGTTCACCGTGAGGCTGTTCATGCAGATTACTTCGTTTGGCTGCGCACCGACAACGCGAGCAATCGGTTCACCTAGAGTTTCGTGGTACGAGTACCACGGCGTTTTCCCGGCGAGATGTGCGTCGACACCCAGTTTTGCCCAGTCATCCAATTCCTGTTCCACGATTGTTCTTGCGGACTTCGGCATTAAGCCGAGCGAATTGCCCGCGAAATAGATCAACGGCTCACCGTTGTTCCCGAGAGGTAAATGAAAACGGTCACGGAAAGAGCGCAGCGGGTCCTCAGCATCGAGTTGCTGCGCAAATTCTTCGTCGCAGGAAAAAGTCATTGTCCGATGCTCCATCCAGCACACGTCCACGTCAAAGGTAGATCGGCCCTTGCGCAAGCTCAGGGCCCTGAGCCTGGTCGAAACGGGTTCGTCGGGCGATGTTAAGTCAACTCGGCTATGCCGACCTCATTTTTAGAGTCTGGCGGCTGCATGAATTCGATAGTGATTCCGTCGGGATCACGAACATAGATCACACGTTTTCCCGCGTTCGGACCCGAACAGAGAGTTTGCGGTTTACCGGCGGTGCGCCAGCCGGAGGAGGCGATTGCATTCAAGACATCGTCAAGATTCTCGACCGTGAACGCGACGTGCACCGATCCAACGTCGCACGGCCTGACATCGATCCGTTTTCGGTCTTTGGGTGCGAGATATTCAAGCAACTCGATTTTGTGTCCGTAGCCTTTCAGCACGGCGAGTGCAATTTCAGCTCCCGCAACCCCCGTGACTTCGCTGGCGAGCTCACCGGTATGATGTGCGCAATGCGAAAGCTCGAACCCCAGAACATCGCGCCAGAAAGCGAGAGAGCGCTCGAGATTCGAAACCGTAATGCCGGTGTGATCGGTTGCGATGATGTGAAACGGCATGCTGCTCATTAGAAGCAACCTTGGCCACCTTCACAGTATGGCGCCAAGCAATGAGCACATTTTACTCTGGGGAGCGCAGGCTGCTAGCCTGCAGTTGCCGGCAGTTTGCCGCCAACATTTTCGCGCAGCGAACCCAGAGCAACGGACGTCTCGGCAAGCTGCGGAGAGCAGCAGGCTGCCATCCTGCGCTCCCCGAAGTCACGCTACCGCGGCGATCACTTTCAACTCGATCGCGATTGGCGTCGGCAGCGCCGTAATTTCAATCGTGGTGCGGGTTGGATTTGGTTTGCCGTCGCCAGCGAAATGTTCGGCATAGAGCCGATTGTAGATTGGGAAATCCTTCTTCATGTTGGTGAGGAAGACGGTGACATCGACAATGTCGTTCCAACTCGCGCCCGCATCTTCGAGAACGAGCCGCACGTTTTCAAAGACAGCCCGGCATTGTTTTTCGATGTCGTAACTTTGAATGTTGCCGGCGGCGTCCAGTGTGACCCCGGGAATTTCTTTGCTGCCGCGCACGCGCGGTCCGATTCCGGAAAGGAAAAGCAAGTTGCCGACACGCTTGGCATGTGGAAATGCGCCGACCGGTTCGGGGGCGCGCGAGCTTTCGAAGGATTTGCTCACCGTTGTGGCGGATACTTCTCAAACTTCGGCAAGTTCGGATCCATGTGGTCCCAAGGCTGCGCGTCGGAAATCCACATATTCACTTTCGGTTTGAACAAGCTGGGATCGTCCAAGCTGGAAGCGGTAATGCCTTGGCCGCGTTCAGTCTCCCCACCGAAAAGCCGTGAACCGCACTCGGGGCAAAACCCGCGCTTGTTATGACCAACCATCTCACTCGGCGTGGAATAGTAGCGCGGTGAACCCTTCCTGATTTTGAATGCCTTCGCCGGCACATAGACAACAGGCGTAAACGCACCCCCGGTTGTGCGCTGGCAATCGCGACAGTGGCAGTTGAACATCGTAATCGGCTTGGCGGTGACTTCGTAGCGAATCGCGCCGCAGGCGCATCCGCCAGTAAAAGGCGCGGACATTTTCTTAGTTGTGGTTGTGGCCGGCTATCATGGCAACCGGAGCAGCGCCAAAACGTTTTGCTGATCGTGCGCGGGCTTTGACCGCCTCTGTTTCTCGATTGCGTGGTGCCGCATTGGTCACCAATGAATCGAGCAACGCTTGCGCGGCCAATGTCACCTTCTCGACCGCACGGTTGAAAGCGTCCTCATTTGCTATCGAGGGTTTGGTAAATCCGCTCAGTTTTCGGACGAACTGAAGGGAAGATGCCCGGATCTCTTCCTCTGTCGCCGGCGGTCCGAAGTTATGAAGTGTTTTGATGTTTCGACACATGATGAATTCTCCTAGCGACTTGTGTTTGCGGCCATTTGCGCGGACACCCGTTCTTCCTGCTCTCTGAGTTCGGGAGTAAACGCTTCGCCGAAATCCTCCGCCTCATGCACCTGGCGAATTTCGATTTCGACGCCATCGCCGAACGGTGCGCGCTTGACCCACTCAATCGCTTCATCTTTCGACTTCACCTGCCAGATCCAGAAGCCTGCGATCAGATCTTTCGATTCGGGGAACGGCCCATTTGTCACCGTATGCTCGCCGCCAGAGAACTTGATACGTGCACCCTTTGAGGTCGGGTGAAGTCCCTCAGCCGCGAGCATGATCCCGGCTTTGGCCAACTCTTCGTTGTACTTTCCCATCTCCGTGAGAAGCTTCTCGCCCGGCATACGCCCGGCTTCTGAATTCTTGTCCGCTTTAACCAGAATCATGAACTTCATTTCTTGTCCTTCCTTAGTTTAGTTTTTCGATTTCGGAAATATGATCGCAATGGCCAAGCTACCGAAGCTCGCCAGAGACACGAAGGTTCGGGCGGTGTGGAAACATTGCCAGCGCCCGCGTATTGCTCCCCAATCTGACGGTATGGTTTCGGCAGTCCACATCTTAATTTGATTATCGATCGGGACTTCAACCAGAAGAGTAATCAACAGCGCAATGATGATGAGAAGACACGCCGCCCACGCTGAGAAAAAATCCCGGCGACTTCTTCTCCGGATAAAGCCAGGCTGATAGAAGCATAAGAAGCATAAAAAGAATACAGGCCGGCATAAGGATCCTCATCGGTCACGCCACGTTTGCAATAATCGTTTTGCCGATGTGAATGAATTCCGCTGGCGAAAAAGTTTCGATCGACCGTGTCAGCGTAAACCATGTTTCCCCAGAAAACGTCGGTTACGACAGCGAGGAGAAATAGTGCTACGAAATTTGTCAGTTTGGTTGTCATCACTCGCCCGCTTATCCGCCCGCGATCGCGCCCATGATGAAAAACGGCTCGGTGCCTTTTGCAATCGGATCGGGCAGGGGGGTATTGGGCGGTTCATGGGAGATGTCTTCGCCGCACGCAAAAAATCTCACCAGTGGCCGGCGCTTTTGGGTTTCGTGATCGCGGATGGTGCCGCGCAGCATTGGATATTTTTCTTCAATCGCGTCGATTATTGCGCGCACCGTCGCTGAACCATTGAGATCGACGTGTATTTCATCACCAACGTGCGCGAGCGTGCGGAGATGATGAGGGAGAACAACGCGAATCATGAAGTCTGGGATTTGGTGCTTGGGATTTGGAATTTCTTTACCGTAGCGTTTGCACTTCGACCGACAAAACAGCCGGAAGATCGCGCACGATTGGATTCCACGAATCGCCGCCGTCGGCCGATGCGTAGACCTGACCTCCAGTTGTTCCGAAGTAGACGCCGCAGGGATCGAGGGCATCAACCGACATGGCGTCGCGCAACACGTTTACGTAGCAATCGCGCTGCGGCAGACCTTTAGTGAGTTCTTCCCATTCGTTACCGCCGGTACGGCTGCGATAGACGCGCAATTTGCCGTCGGGCGGGAAATGTTCGGAGTCGCTCTTGATCGGGACGACATAAACCGTTTCGGGCTCGTGCGCATGCACGTTAATCGGAAATCCGAAATCGCTCGGCAAATTGCCGCTCACCTCGCGCCAGGAATCGCCGGCGTCGTCACTTCGCATCACGTCCCAGTGTTTTTGCATGAACAACGTGTTTGGTCGCGACGGATGCATCGCGATGCGATGAACGCAGTGCCCGACCTCTGCCATTGGATCGGGAATATATTGCGAATGCAAACCGCGATTGATGGGCTTCCACGTCTTGCCGCCGTCATCACTACGAAAGGCGCCTGCAGCAGAGATCGCGACGGATATTCGTCCCGAATTCTTTTGATCCAGAAGAATCGTGTGCAAACACATGCCGCCTGCACCGGGCTGCCACTTCGGGCCGGTATCGTGTTTGCGCAGTCCCGATAGCTCCTGCCACGTCCCGCCACCGTCCTTCGACTGAAATAAGGCCGCATCTTCCACACCCGCGTAAACGTGATTGGGGTCGTCTAACGATGGCTCAAGGTGCCAGACGCGCTTGAATTCCCACGGATGCTGCGTGCCGTCGTACCACTGATGCGTGCCTGGCACGCCGTCGTAAGCGAATTTGTTGCTCTCACCCGTCGGCATTCCCTGCGGGTTTGTAGCCGGGCCGCCGCCCGGGGTGTTCCAGCTTTTGCCGCCGTCATCGGAACGCTGGATGATTTGTCCGAACCAGGCGCTGGTTTGTGACGCGTAAATCCGGTCCGGATCAACCGGCGATCCTTTCATGTGGTAAATTTCCCAGCCAGCAAAGTGTGGCCCGTCCACTTTCCAATTTTTGCGCTTCCCGTCCGATGTCAGGATGAAGGCGCCCTTCCGTGTTCCAGCCAATACTCGTATTCCGCTCATTGTTGAAACTCTTAACCGCGGATTACGCGGATCAAGACAGATTTCTTCTAAATCAAAAATCAAATTCCGAGTGTCAAACTTTGCGAGGGTCGGCGGTCATAGACCGCTACAATGGAATTCGGTGCCTGAATTCCGTCGATGCGAGGCAGCATTGACGGCTTATGGTTTTGTCATGAAGAATTCAAACTTTGGTATAGTTCCTCTTGCGACCGAGGTCGCAGCGACGGCACGCCGTGCAGCTGCGAGTGGCGCACCGGACCATGCAATGGTTGTCGCGGATTCGCCGGGTGGTTTTCCGTGTCGCCACTGTCTGCGCTACGCCCAATCCGGTGAGCGTATGATTCTCTTTCCTTACGCGGCCATTCCAGCCGGTCACCCATATTCCGAAAGCGGACCGATCTTCGTGCATGCTGAACCATGCGAGCGATATCGTGCCACGGATGAATATCCGGCAGACTTTCGCAAGGGACGCGTCATGCGAGCTTATAATTCAAATTACGATATGATCGATGCCGAAGTCGTGAATGGGAGCGCACCGGAAGCAATCATTGAAAAGCTCTTGCAGAAACCCGAGATTGCTTTCGTGGATGCACGCAGCGTAACTCACGGTTGTTACACCTTGAATTTTCTGCCGACCGACGTGTCCTGCAAAAAAACCGGAGCGCGTGAACGTAGACTTTTTTGCGACGCCGAGTGAAGCGTTGCATAGCGGTTATCGACCCTGTCTGCGTTGTCACCCGATGGATCCTGATCAGTCGCCGCCGAAACTAATTGCGCATTTACGCGCGGAAGTGGATCGGGCCCCCGGTGGTCGCCTGACGGATAAAGAACTCGCGGCCATGTCGATCGATCCATCAACCGCACGCCGACAATTCAAGCGTCATTATGGGATGACCTTCCAAGCCTATCACCGTGCTCGCCGGATGGGCCTAGCCCTGCGCGAAGTGCGCAAAGGTGAGCGCGTGGCTGAAGTGCGAAACGGAAGTGGTTTTGAATCAGAAAGCGGCTTTCGTGATGCCTTCACGCGAATTTTTGGCGAACCGCCGACGGCCGCGAAGGCGCAGGGCGGTTTGTTTGCCGAGCGTATCGAAACGCCGCTCGGCGCGATGCTGGCGATTGCGGACGACGAAGGACTTCGTTTGCTCGAGTTTGTTGATCGACGTGCCATGGAACGCGAGCTGTCGATCTTGCGGAACCGACTGCGGACCAATGTGGTTCCCGGTGAGCATAAACATCTTGATGTGGTTCGCTCACAACTGGCCGATTATTTTGCCGGGAAAAATCTCGAGTTCGATGTTCCACTGGCGCCGGCTGGTTCGCCCTTTCAACTTCGTGCCTGGGAACTGTTGCGTTCAATTCCAACCGGCGAAACGCGATCTTATTCGTGGATGGCGAAGAAACTTGGCGATGTTGAGATGCGTCGCGCGGTCGGGCGGGCCAATGGCGAGAACATGATCTGTATCATTATCCCGTGTCATCGCGTCATTCGAGCGGATGGTTCGCTCTGCGGCTACGGCGGCGGCCTGTGGCGAAAGAAATGGCTGCTCGATCACGAGCGGCGTTTTGTGAACAAGTAATTGGTCTGAAGGAATAGCACCGATCGCTAAACGCCAGAACCGCTGCTCCTCAGAAGGAGCAGCGCGCCGGTCGTAATCTCTTTCGCTCTTACTATCTTGTTAACCCGAGGAAAACGCTTACTTACAATCGATGGTGAAACTATCATGGAAGACGGTCACGATTCCATTGGCGTTAAAGGTAATGTGTGCGACCTCATGCACGAGAAAGTTGTTGCCTGGACCCTGGCCGATAATCCTGAAGTTATTGACGAACGTTTGTTGTGCCTGTCCATTTTGGAAAGACGCCTTAAAGCTGGAAGCCTTGGTCACACCAGTCGCCTGATACTTATCACCGGTGGTTTCGCCGCTACCCACGATCCCCTGCGGCTGAAAATGAGCCTTTCCACTAACGTTGTTGCCGTTGATCGTAAACGTGATCAACGTGTGCAAGGGCCCGCTTAGGTCCACAATCTCTCCAGCTCCGCCCGCAGCGCACGGCACGAAAACTGTCAAATTAATATCCGACATATCGTTGATCTGTTTCGCCGCATTAGCCTGGACGGTAAAAAGCGCCAGCGCCGCAAACAGGAACATCATTATAGTGGTATTTTTCTTCATGGGTTTTCTTTCGTTAACCGAAGGGAAAAGTCATTTTAGCTGATAACCTGCATCAAACGCGCCAGACCGCTTTGCCATTCGGATGACGGGCACGGTGTCAGGTGCGGCCTCGCAAGGTCAAGAGAATTTTCGCACATCCGAGATGCAAGGGTAAGGTAGGAAGTTGCAATCACGAGACTCCATGAAACCGCAGTTTTTTCTGCCAATCCTTCTCGCCGTTCTGGGTGTGATAGTTTCCACTTCCGCCGCGCAAAACAACCTGCCGGACGACGTCCGTGCGATGGCGAATAAAGTGATGATGCCGGTCGTGCTTAAGGTGCCGGGAATGGACAAGGTGAAGGTCGTTCAAAATTTGAAGTACGCCAAAAGCGATGATCCGAATGTTTTGATGGACATTTATGTTCCATCTGACCTGTCTGAAAACGAGAAGCGTCCCGCGGTAATTTTTCTTCATGGTGGAGCCAAGACCGACTACACACCGAAAGATTGGGGCGTCTATACCTCGTGGGGACGCCTAATCGCCGCATCGGGATTCGTAACCTTTACCATCGACTGGAGTATCCAAATGTATCCCTGGAGAAGGCGGCCGCGGACGTCCTCGATGCTGTTAAATATGTGCGCGCGAATGGCGACAAATATCACGTCGATAAAGATCGCGTTTGCTTAATCGCTTATTCCGCGGGTGGTCCGCTGTTGACGTTGGGAATGCGGGGTGAGATGCCGTTTGTTCGTTGTCTAGTTGGCTTCTACGCCTTTATGGACATCCAGCAATCGGACTACCGTAAGACAGAGAAGCCGGAAACGATCAAATCTTTTTCTCCGATCACTTACCTGCAAACCGATGCGAGCAAAATCCCTCCAATGTTCATTGCCCGCGCCGGGCACGATGAAGTTCCAACGATGCTTGATTCGATCGATCGCTTTGTGTCCGAAGCATTGTCCAAAAACACCGCCCTGACCCTCGTCAATCATCCGCAGGGTGTTCACGGTTTCGACAACCAAAACGACGACGAGAGGTCCAGGGAGATTATCCGAACCGCAATTGAGTTTGTCAGGCTGCATTTGGGAAGCGAAAATCCCGGGTAGCGTCGCAAGAAAAGGAAGACGGACCTCTGGGCCTGTCCGGCAATCAGGCGTTCGGCCTGTTGAGTTTTCTGTAGCGGCGGCCTATGACCGCCGGACAGGCAAACGGCCTGTCTTACTGGAGACCCTATTCCTGCAAATCAAGACCAGCGCTCGAGCAAGAATCACTTCGCGATGCACACGTTCTTCGCCTCGGTGAAGAATCGCAACGCTTCTTCGCCGCCCTCCCGACCAACGCCGCTTTGTTTCATGCCGCCGAAAGGAACTCGCAAGTCGCGCACCAGCCAGCAGTTTACCCAGACCGTCCCGGTGTGGATTTTTTCCGCGACGCGATGGGCCCGACTTAGGTTTTGCGTCCACACGCTTGACGCTAAGCCGTACTCCGTGTCGTTAGCGTAACCGATCACTTCTTCTTCGTTGTCGAACGGCGTGATCGTAACAACAGGGCCGAAGATTTCTTCACGGTTGGTGCGACAGGAGACAGGTAAATCGGTGATAACCGTTGGTTTGAAAAAGTAACCCTCGCAACAACGATCAGTGATCGGTTCCGGCGCTTTGCCACCGAGCGCGATTTTGCCTCCTTCTTGCTGCGCAAGATCGACGTAGAACTTCACCTTATCGAGTTGCGTCTTGCTTACGATCGCGCCTTGCTCTGTCTTTTCGTCGAGTGGGTCGCCACCTTTTAGTTTTGACGCCTTATCAAGAAAGCGATTGACGAAATCCTCGTAGGCCGATCGTTCAACGAAGACGCGCGAACCGCAGAGACAAACCTGGCCCTGGTTTGCAAAGGAAGAGCGCACGCTACCGGCGATGGCGGCGTCCAGATCGGCGTCGGCGAAGATGATGTTCGGATTTTTTCCACCGAGCTCGAGTGAAACTTTCTTGAATAATGGCGCACATGCTTCGGCTACTTTGCGTCCTGTCACAGTCCCACCCGTGAACGAAATGGTGCCGATCTTGGGATGTGCGGTTATTGGCGCGCCAACATTCAGTCCGGTGCCATGCACGACGTTGAGCACGCCGTTCGGCAGACCAGCTTCACAGCAAAGTTCACAAAGCAAAAACGCCGTCATCGGTGTTAGCTCGCTCGGTTTCGCGATGGCGGTATTCCCGACCGCGATAGCAGGCGCGATTTTCCAGCTCAACAAATAGAGCGGCAGATTCCAGGGCGAAATTAATCCCGCGATGCCGCGCGGCTGACGCAGGGTGTAGTTGAAGGCGACGTTATCGGTGATGTGTGCTTCCGATTCGGTGTGGAGAATTGCGGTCGCGAAAAAACGAAAATTGCTGGCGGCCCGCGGAATGTCGAGCGTGCGCGCAAGCGACAGTGGTTTACCGGTGTCGATCGATTCTGCGCGAGCGAGTTTCTCAAGGTCGCGCTCGATCAAATCCGCAATGCGCAGAAGAATACGCGACCGGTCCGTTGCGGACGTCTGCGACCACCCTACAAACGCTTTTTCCGCCGCGGCGACGGCGAGGTCGACATCACGCGCATCGCTGTCAGCGATTTGCGAATATGCTTTCCCGGTTGCTGGCTCGATGTTGTCGAGATATTTGCCGCCGACGGGGTCAACGAATTGGCCGTCGATGAAGTTTTGAATTTTCTCAGCAGTTTTTGTCATGTCGAGCGAGTAGACAGATCTTATATACTAGTTAGAGATTCCTCGACTTCGCTCGGAATGACAAGGTTCGGGTGGGCGATGATAAGCCTGCGGGGAGCAAAGCGACCCAATCACTGATCACGAATCACTGATGTAGAACCAATGCTGGTCCGGCCTGAAGCTGGAGTGCCGCAGTCGACGGTCGGATGGGATTTGCTGCCCAAAGCGTCATGTTTTTTCGCTTTAAGAACCCGGTTTGCAAAGGGAAATTGGCACGGTCAACCTCGCGTTGCCACGCTTGGCGGCCTTGGGACTAAACTCTGCCCCTGGCCCGGCTCAATGTTGTCCAAGTGTTTTCCGATCACGTAAGCATTAGTCGTGTACTGGCTCGATTTGGCATAGGACCGGCTATATCGCCGACCCTGAATCCCTATCTATGCTAAACCATTCTTACCAAGTCCCATCCAATAAAATCCTTACCTGGACGGCCCGAACATGGGCCATCCTGATATCCGGCATTTTCATAGCTCTAGCAGCCCCTCCTCGATTGGCTGCTGACACTGCCCCGACCTTTACCAGCGCCACCAGCGTGATTTTTCCGCAAGGGATTCAGGATACCTTTACTATTACCACCTCCGGGGTTCCGGTCGCGAAAATCACATCGAGTGGGAAGCTTCCTGGCGGAGTTAAGTTTGTCGACAATGGCGATGGGACCGCGACTCTCTCCGGCAGACCCGGAGGCGGTCTGGGGCTAGTGGGAGATTATGCCCTCACATTCACAGCCTCCAACGGGGTCCCCCCGGCAGGGACACAGAATTTCACCCTCACTATCACACGACCGCCTCGCATCACGAGCGTGAACAACGCTACTTTTGTCGTGGGAACAGCCAAAACCTTTACAATTACGACTAGGAATTCGGTGCCGAAAGCGACCTTGAGTTTCACGGGCACCTTGCCGGGCGGGGTGACCTTTACCCCGCTGGCGAATGGGACGGCGACGTTGAGCGGCACACCAGTGGCCGGTTCGGAAGGGGTTTACTTCCTCACAATCACGGCCGCGAACGGCACTCTACCCAATGCGGTGCAACTGTTTACCCTCAGGGTCCAGGATGCTCCGCCCGTTCCGCAGGCGCCGGCCATTATCAGCTCTGCAAGCACGACTTTTACCGCCGGCACAGAAGGCATTTTCACCGTCCATACGACCGGAGTTCCCACAGCGACGCTGAGCTTAACAGGCACCCAGCCAAGCTGGCTCTCCTTCATTGATAATACCGACGGGACCGCAACGTTGGTGGGAACACCTGACCCGGGGAGCAACCCCAGCTACGCATTTACGGTCACGGCAACAAACGGCGTTGCGCCTGACGCCGTGCAATCCTTTACCTTGTTCGTGGTCAATCCTCCACCGGCTATTACTAGCGTGAATAATGCGACGTTTATCGTCGGCACATTTGGCACTTTCACGGTAAAAACCAGTCCGCCTGTCCCGAGTGCGACCGTGAGCTTTACCGGCACGTTGCCCGCGGGAATTACTTTTGTTCCTAATGGCGATGGGACAGCCACTGTCAGCGGAACCGCCGCGGCCGGCTCCGAAGGTGATTACCCGATCGATATCAGCGCCTCCAACGGCACTCTGCCGGATGCAATGCAAACGTTCACCATTACGGTGCAAAATGCGCCGCCCGTGCCGCAAGCGCCCGCCATTACCAGCGCCGCAACGGGTTCGTTCAAGGTTGGAACGACAGGCACTTTTACTATCACCGCCACTGGCACACCGACGCCGTCGTTCACCTTGACTGGAGCGCAGCCGAGTTGGCTGTCTTTCGTCGATAACACCGATGGCACTGCCACCCTAAGTGGCACACCCGACGCCGATAGCGATCTCAGCTACAGCTTTACCATCACGGCGCGCAATGGAGTTTCCCCGAACGCGACGCAGGACTTCACTCTGAGTATTCAACAAACGCCAGCCAACGCCACTTTGGTGAACATTTCCACCCGACTTCTGGTCCAGACCGGCGCTAAGGTCGGCATCGGCGGCTTTATCATTACTGGATCTGATGCGAAGAAGGTGCTGATTCGTGGACTGGGGCCGACCCTGACCAGCTTCGGTGTGCCAAACGCTTTGCAAGATCCCGTTCTAGAATTGCACGATGGCACCGGTGTCGTCATTGCTAATGACGATTGGAAGATTCCGCAGGAAACGGCGATTGGAGCCACCGGTATGGCTCCGCCGGACGATCATGAGTCAGCGATTCTGCTGACCTTGCAACCGGGTTCTTACACGGTGATCGAATCGGGAAAGAACGGCACAAGCGGAGTTGGACTCATCGAGCTTTATGATCTGGATGCTGTCGGAAATGCTCAGCTAAGCAATATCTCCACACGTGGTTTTGTGCAAACCGGTGCCAATGTCATGATCGGCGGCTTCATTGTCAGCGGAGCAAACGGCTCTGTTAATCTTATCGTGCGTGCTCTCGGCCCATCGCTGGCCCAATTCGGTATCGCGAGCCCACTGGCGGACCCGCGCCTGGGATTGTATGACAGTAACGGAACGCTAATAAGGTTGAACGACAATTGGAAGGATACACAACAGACAGCCATCGAGAATACCGGGGGGTTTAAGCCTCCGAACGATCTCGACTCCGCAATTCTTGTGACCCTTCCAACCGGTAACTACACCGCGATTGTGAGCGGGAAGAATGGCGGCACCGGAGTCGCTCTGGTCGAGGTTTATCGTTTGCCCTAATAGCGGTCGCCGCAACCGCAAGGTCGACATCGCGCGCATCGTTGTCGCGACTTACGGATATGCCTTAGGCGTCGCTGGCTCGTTGTTGGCGAGAACCTGGCCGCTGATGGGCCCAAGGAACAGTCAATGCTGACTTTTTATAGTCTTGAGCGAAAGACAACTTAAACGTGAGACCGTGTTGCACAGGCGAAACGCGCACCGTAGAAATACCCCTGTGCGCGGGAAGCGCAGCCTAATGCCTCGTCGAGGTTTCTCCGGAGTAACGGCTTTCACCGGCCTCATCCTGATCTATTTTTTGGCGGGCAAGCTGGGATTGAAGCTGGCGTTCCTGCATGCGAGCGCGTCCCCCGTTTGGCCTCCGGCGGGGTTAGCGCTGGGTGCGTTGTTAGTGCTCGGCTACAGAACCTGGCCAGCGATTTTCGTCGGTGCCTTCTTGGTGAATGTGACCACAGCCGGTAACTTTGGAACCTCACTGGCCATAGGGGCCGGGAATACTCTGGAAGCGCTGTGCGGGGCATGGCTGGTGAACCGCTTTGCCGACGGGATCGATGTCTTTGAGCGTTCAAAGAATGTTTTCAAGTTCGCTTTCGCCGCAGTCGCGAGCACGGTAGTAAGTCCCACCATCGGGGTGACGAGTCTGGCACTAGCGGGTTTCGCAGACTGGCCCAGGTACGGCGCAATTTGGATGACGTGGTGGCTGGGAGACGCGGCTGGCGATCTCATCTTCGCGCCGGTTGTAATTCTCTGGGGGATAAGGCCGCGATGGCGTTGGAGTGGCAAGAAGGATTTAGAAGTAGGATTACTTCTCCTCTTGCTGATTCTGTTGGGCGAAGCGGTCTTCGGAGGTTGGTTTTCCATTAGCGCGAAGAATTATCCTATCGCGTTTATCTGCGGACCCGTTGTGATCTGGCTGGCATTTCGCATGTCACAGCGAGAGACCGCGACCGGCATATTTATCCTGTCGGCGATCGCGATCTGGGGGACTTTGCACAACTTCGGACCGTTCGTGATGGAAACGGAGAATCAATCACTCCTCATTTTGCAGACAGCCACAGCAGTGTTAGCGATCACGGCGCTGGCGCTCGCCGCGGAGATGGCGGAGCGCCGCCGCGCGGAGGAAGCTTTGACGAAAGAAAAATCCTTAGTGGAATCAGCAAATCGGACCAAAGACAATTTTCTCGCGATGCTTTCGCACGAGCTGCGCACACCGTTGACCCCGGTCGTGGCGGGTCTGGAGACGTTGTCCAACCAACGGGCGCGGAATGAAGGAGAGAAGTCAGTCTTGGAAATGATTCGGCGCAACATCGAGGTGGAAACGCGTTTGATCGACGATCTGCTCGATGTCACGCGAATCAGCAAAGGCAAATTAGATCTAAAATTTGCGACGCTTGATGCTCACAAAGCCGTCTTGAATGTGGTCGAAATATGCCGCTCCGAAGCGGGTGCAAAGCGCATTCGCGTTAACGTTGCGTTACGCGCAGTCGATCATTATGTCAGAGCCGATGAAGCCCGGTTTCAGCAAATGATTTGGAATCTGCTGAAGAATGCGATCAAGTTCAGTCGAGAAGAGGGCGAGGTGATGATCTCCTCGGCTAACGAGTCGCCGCACCAATTAACGATTACCGTGCAAGACAACGGCGTCGGGATTACATCGGATCCGATTGACCGAATTTTTGATCCGTTTGAACAAGCGGGTGGTTCTTTGCAGCAGCGGTTCGGCGGCCTCGGGTTGGGGCTCGCAATTTCAAAATCGGTCGCGCAAGCACATAACGCGACTCTTGTTGCAAAAAGCGAGGGCGTCGACTGCGGCTCGACCTTTTCTGTAACGATGGAAACCGTTGCCTTTCATTCGCAGACTCAAGCATTATCCAAGTCCGATTTACAAACATCGCGACCTGTGTGCCGGATTTTGTTAGTCGACGATCACGCCGACACGTGCGAAGCCTTGAAGCGATTGCTTACCGCACGCGGACACGCCGTGGCCGTGCGCCACGATATGCGCTCGGCGCTCGAAACGGCTCAAAACGATCAGTTCGATCTCCTGATCAGCGATGTCGGTTTACCTGACGCTAGCGGGTTGGAATTGATGACGCGACTACGAGGCAATTCGTCCATTTGCGGCATCGCAATCAGCGGCTTCGGTACTATGGCTGATATAGAGAAAAGTCTCGCGGCTGGTTTCTCCGAACATTTGGTTAAGCCGGTGAACGCGGAAAGATTGGAAGCTGCAATCCAAACAGCGATCGCGACGGGCCAACGCTAACTTCCCGCTCGACTCTTTCCACGCGCTCCACGCGCGCGCGGAAGGGGCCGTTGACTCTCTCCAGTCCAGTATGGCTCGACGTCTGGTCCGTTGTGCTCTGTTGTACGGGATTAGCTGATTGTGGCATCATGGCGCCCATGAAATACTAGGAAACCGTCGCTAACAAGCTCACCGCTCCCGATTGGACGTGGGGCTATTGCAGTGCGGTTTACGCGCCACGGTAGGCGCTGCATAGGCGCGCACAAGGGCGACGGGCGTCCGCTACCAACCTGCCCAAGGGCTGAGATTCGCCGGCAAATTCGAGGCAAAAGACAAACCCGAGCAGGGCTTTCGGCCCTGCCCGGGTCTTGATATTCGAAAGGTTGTTTAAACTTTCCCGAACTTCGCGCGAAACGCTGCAAGTCCCATTAGCCCTGTGCCGAGCAGAACCAGGGTCATGCCACTGTCAGGAGCGGCGGCTACAGTATTCGCAGAGAACGAGAAGGTTGAATGGGGATGGCCACCCGCGTTCTGCGACGTAAAGGCCCACACCCCCGCCGTGGCATCAAATCCTGCCGGGCCCGTTATGATTCCCGTTCCACTGATCGAGAGAAAGGTCGCGCTGCGCGATACCACCGTTGAAGAAAGAAGATTGAAGGTGAATCCATTCACACTCCATAATCCGTCGGTTATTGTTGAGGGATCGAAGGTGTAGTCAGCCATCACTACAGGAGTGCCAATAGCGAAACCGGCAAAGGTTCCAGTATTTCCGCCCAACACTAATTCGTCACTGAAAGTAGCGCTATGGGCTGTTGTCAATGAGGTGGTATCGAATGTGGCAGTGCCCCCGATATTCAACATCCCGGTAATCGGTGTCGCTTGAGCAGAGGAGAGAAGTCCAACGCTGGTCACCGCCGCGATGATCGCCAGGAGAATTTTATGTAATTTCATAATGTTTCTATGTTTTCTATTGTTATAAGGAATACTAGCACACAAGCAGAAGCCGTGCCATCATTCGCAAGAAATGTATAATCTTCTCTCTGCGTGGCTGTTATAAAATTGTGTGAATTAATGGCCGCTGAGAAATCTGTAAATGTTACCGACGTTCCTGTGCAGCGGCAAAACATATCTTGTTCTAAAAGCGTAAGAACAAGCCTGTTGCGCAGTTCTGACATTGTTAAGAATTCCGACTTAATGCGTAGATTAGTCGGGCTCTGGTGTTTATCGAAACGATGTTTTACCGCTTTGCCTGCAAAATGGGCACGGTGAGATTCCGGCAGCGCGTCGAGAACGCTTCAAATCAGGGATGCCATTCCTGATCGTTTTTGCGCGTTTTTCTGTCAATGCAGGTCCAAACCGTTCTTTGTAAAAGCGCCCGGAAAGAGCGCCGGAGTAAGCGCTTCTTCATGCATTTCTGGGCGATTCCTCAAATGGAATTTTGATAATTCAGTAAGGGGCAACGATTACCAAGCCATCGGGTTCGGCGCGACTAATGGTAACTCCTTTGTATTCTTTCTCGCCGACAACCTTGATGTCCTCGGCTCCAGCGGGCAGAGCCGACGCTAATAAAAGTCCGCCGGCGAAAAAACGCTTCATCTCCTTTACCTTGAGCGTTTTCCTTGTGAGAAACGTTGTAAACGGTGAGGGAGGGATTCGAACCCTCGGTACCCTTTTGGGGTACGGCGCTTTAGCAAAGCGCTGCTTTCGACCACTCAGCCACCTCACCAAAATCGATCGCGCGAGAATATGGCGGAGAATCGCTGAATGCCAATTGCTGAATGCCAATTGCTGATTGAATGGTCTTCTCGTGATTAGCGAGGAGGAGGCGCGCGAGAAAATTCTATCGGCAGTTTCACCATTGCCAGCAACTGAAGTCTCGTTAGGCGACGTCCTTGATCGTTTCGCTGCCACCGAGCTTTTCGCGATAATCCCGCTGCCGCCTTTCGACAACTCGGCAATGGATGGTTATGCGGTTGTCGCAAAATCGGCAGGAAAAAATGCGCGGCTGAAAATCGTCGGCGAACAACCAGCTGGTATTTCGAAAGATCTATCTCTGTTGGAGGGCGAAGCGGTTCGCATTTTTACCGGTGCACCGATGCCAATCGGGGGCGATGCCGTCGTGATGCAGGAAGAAACGCAACGCGAAGGCGATTATGTTCTCATCCAGGCAGAAAAAATTTCGGTGGGCGATTTTGTGCGCAAAGCCGGCGCCGATCTCGCGATCGGGCAACGAATTTCAAAGCGAGGCGATCGATTGCGATCGGCGACCCTTGGGTTGCTTGCTTCACAAGGGATCAAATCGGTTCGCGTAGGCGCGCGGGCGCGGGTGGCCATTGTAACAACTGGTGACGAACTGGCGGCGCCAGGGCAACAGCCACAACCAGGCGAAATTTTTGACAGCAACGGACTAATGCTCGCGTCACTTGCAGCAAAAACAGGCGTGGAGGTTGCGATGCCACGGCATTGTCCCGACAACTTCGACACGCTTTGCACGACCTTACGAGATGCTGTGCACCAGGACGCCGTGATCATCAGTGGGGGCGTCTCGGTCGGTGAACATGATCTGGTGCGCGAAGCATTGCGCGAGATCGGCGCGAAGATTGACCTTTGGCGCGTAGCCGTGAAACCGGGCAAACCTTTTTTGTTGGGCAAACGCGACCAATGCTTGATTTTCGGGCTTCCCGGGAATCCGGTTTCAGCTTTCGTGACTTTCCTGGTTTTCGTGCGTCCCGCCCTCTTGCAAATGATGGGGGCAATCGATCTGAGTTTGCCTCGGGCAAACGCTCGCCTTACTCATGAAATCGCCGGCGACGAAACACGACCGCATTATTTTCGAGGCGAGTTGGCGGATGGAGCCTTTACGGTGATTGGCCGCCAGGAATCGCATGCCATCTTTGGACTGGCCCGCGCCAACGCCCTGTTGCGAGTGAGACCCGGAGCGAGGCTAAGCGCTGGCAGCGAGGTCGAAGTCTTGTTAATCGATTAAATTACCATGCTCGCCGTTGACACGTTCATCTCACCCCCTAGTTTTACCGCGGTGAAATTGGAAGCAACGCTGGCCGAGCCGACTACGGCACAATTTCGAGCCGATGCGGAACGGCTTTCCCATATTATAATGGAAATGCAGCGTTGTTTTCTCCTGCATCTCTGCAAAGAACTCGCTCCGGGTAACGTTTCCTTCTCCCAATATTTCCTCCTCGCCGCGCTCGATCAAAAAGAGGTGCTAACAATGTCTGCGATCGCCCAAAAGATGGGACACACGACGGCAGCGGCGAGCGGATTGGTGGCGCGGCTGGAGAATCTCGGCTACGTGACGCGCGCGTCCGGGGCGCAGGATCGGCGAAAAGTGATGGTCTGCATCACCTCGAAAGGTTCAGCGCTGGTTCGGCGTATTCGCGAGGAGATGATGGCCAATCTGATGAAGTTGATGGCGCATCTCACGCCGTCGGAAAACAAGGCGTGGTTGCAAATTTACACGAAAATTTATGACTTCTGCCAGGCAAAACATTCTTCCAACAACCGCTGGGAGTGTTAGCTGGAAATAATCCGGGCCCCGGATAAACTCCACGCTTCGGCCTTTCCAAATCATGCGAATGAATCGTATCAACCGCATCGTCCTGAGTGCGATTGCGTTTTTGGCGTTGCGAGCGAATGCCGGTGAGACCGTGGTCGAGAAACGCACGAGCGCGGCACCGCGATTCACGCTGGAAGAGGCGATTTTGACCGCTCTGCAGCAGAATCCCAGCATTCTGATCGCGCGACAGGAAATCGAACGGACGAAAGGACTCTTCATCGAAATGCGTGCGGCAGCTTTGCCCCAGGTGAATGCGACAGCCATGTTCCAGGATTTGGATCCTCATCTCTCGCACGTTAACACCGGACCCCAAACCAGCATTACAAGCGAGGTCTTCTCCTCGGTTGGCGCCGAACGCACCTACAGTTTGGAAATCGCCGTTAACCAGGTGATCTTTTCCGGGGGCCGTGTTCCGGGACAAATCAGTTCCGCCAGTTTTCAACGCGACAGTAGCTACTACTCATTTCGCAATGCGATCGATCTGATCGTGGCAACTGTGCGTCAGCAATTTTATCTGGTTCTGCTCGATCGAGCTTTGATTGGAGTGCAGGAGGAATCGGTTCGTCTCTTGCAGAGTCAATTACAGGATCAGCAGAACCGCTTTGAAGCGGGCACGGTGCCGCGCTTCAACGTCCTTCAAGCTCAGGTCGCCCTTTCAAACCAGCTCCCGCAGCTTATTACCGCGCAGAATAATTATCGTATTTCTCAGCTTCAGCTTGCGAAAACGCTCGGCCTAGATTTTAATCCCAAGCGCGGAGATCAGGCGCCGCTCGAAGCGGTGGGGGAATTGCTTTACATCCCGCGGGAAATGGCAATTACGCAGGCAATTGCCCTCGCGAAAGAAAATCGGCCGTTTCTAAAACAACAGAAGGCGGTGGTGCTTTCGAATAACTCCCAGGTTGGCGTCGCTCGATCGGGATATTTTCCCCAGATAAATGCGAGCGCTGGTGAGGAGTTCCGAAGCTCACCGCTAACCGACAATATCCGCGCAGCACGGAGCGGTTATATTTTCGGCGCCACCGGCACTTGGGCGATCTGGGATTGGGGTGCGACCTACGGTCGGGTCAAACAGGCCCGCGCGATTCTAGAGGAATCGAAGGCTACATTGGATGACGACGTGCGCCAGGTGGAGCTTGAAGTGCAACAGGCATTCGCCAATATCCTCCAGGGTCGGGAACTTGTTAAAGCCACCGAAAAAAGCGTGGAGCAGGCAGCCGAAGCGCTGCGCCTCGCTACGGCGCGGCTCGATGCAGGAGCCGGCACCCAGCTGGAAGTCCTCGACGCGCGCACCCAGTTAACGACCGCGCAATCCAACCGGTTACAAGCTCTATACACCTATAATGCCGCGGTTGCGGAATTTGATCGGGCCACGGCCACGGAAGTTAAGTATTCGGCCTGTGTCGATGAGCCAGGAACGCGTAGTAAATTGCGCACTGCTGCAAAGCCTACGCCAGCGCCGAAGCCGACACCGCTTCCGCTCAATGGTGATTGCGCACCAGCGAAGGTTACGCGGACCGGGACCAAGGTCGAGAGCTCGCTTGCAAAGTAGCGTTCTACCGATCGAAACATTTCCGGCGCTGGAGCGTTTCGCCTGTCATCACGGATTCGTCGGGCGCGTTCCGGGAATCGAGTTGTCGCATGGCAAAGCGATCGTTCTGGAGAACCTCGACCAGGTACATCGGCAGGCGCGGCAGAGTCTTGGTTTGGGTGATCGAAAATTTATTACCGTGCGCCAGATTCATGGAGACAAGATCGCACGCGTCAATTCTGTCCCTGCCACTGATCACTGTTTCGAAGGTTGCGATGGATTGGTTACCAATCAGCGCGAGGCCTGTCTTGGGGTTTACGTAGCTGATTGCTGCGCGGTTTACCTGGTCGACCGAAGTACCCGGGCAATTGGTTTGGTTCATTCCGGCAAGAAAGGGACGGCCTTAGGAGTCGTTAGGTGCGCGATCGAATCGATGCAGCAAGAGTTTGGAATTGAATCTGGCGATCTTATTGTGCAATTGAGCCCCTGTATTCGACCCCCGCACTACGAGATTGATTTCGCCGCAGAGATCGTCCGGCAATGCCGCAACGCGGGAGTTGAGGAGATTTTCGACGGCGGCACCTGCACTGCCTGCGATCTCGAGCGCTATTATTCGTATCGAGCCGAAAAAGGTCGCACCGGACGCATGCTCGCGTTACTGGGGTTGTAGAGGCGGCATGTGTCGGGCGCAACTGATTCCCGGCGTTCGCGCCCGACACGGGCGCCGCTACAGCGCTGCGCCACGTTTAAGCGGACAAATTCCTCGCTTCGTAATCGCGTCGCTCACAAAACGCAAAAATTCATGAGCTGCTTTCGTCCATTCGCTCTCCCGGGATTTCTCCAGCGCTTGCCGCGTATTGAGCCCGCTAAGATATATCAACTTGAATGCGCGTTTGATCTCATCTCGCTCCTCCCGGGAAAGCCCGGCACGGCGAAGTCCGATCGCATTTAATCCAAAAACATAGTTGCGCTCAGCCGCAATAACGAAAGGTGGAATGTCTTTGCTAAAGGCGGAGCTGCCTTGCGCGATGATCAACCTACCAACGCGCATATTTTGGTGGAAAACGCTGCCGCCACCGAGAAAAGCCTGATCGTCCACCGTCACATAGCCGCCCAGCAGCACATCGTTCGCGATAATCACATTGTTGCCGATAACGCAGTTGTGTCCGACATGCGCGTTGACCATAAGGAAATTCTCATCACCGATCTTGGTTGCGCTGTCGGCGGTTGTTCCACGATGAATGGTACATTGCTCGCGAATGATGTTGCGTTCGCCGATTTCCACCCGACTGAGCGTGGTCGGCGAAAAACTAAGGTCTTGCGGCTCACCTCCAATCATTGCGCCGTGCCCGATTCGATTGCCCCGACCAATGGATACTTCCCCTTCAATCACGACATTAGCGCCGATCACGCAATCGTCGGCGATAGTAACGGCGCCACCAATTACGCTGTGCGGACCGATCTCAACGTTCGCGGCAATCCTCGCGCCGCAACCGATGATGGCGGTCGGGTGAATCATTTAAAGTACACCAGCTTCCTTGAAACTGAAGTAAGCGGCGTGGCCATCTCCTGGCGAACCGACGATGACGTGATCAAGTAGTTTGATTTGCAATAGCTCAGCGGCTTCAGCTAGTCGGCGGGTCAGGCTGTGGTCGGCACTGCTTGGAGTAGGATCGCCCGATGGATGGTTGTGCACTACAATGATGGCGTAAGCCGCCACGAGGAGGGCGGGCCGAAATATTTCGCGTGGATGAGCGATGCTTTCGTTCACGCTTCCGAGCGAAATCTGTTGCGTCTCAAGCAATCGATATCGGGTATCGAGCAGTAGGACGCGCAGCGATTCCTTTTGCAGCGCTCGCATTTCCGCGCCGAAAAATTCATTTACCAACTCGGGCGAATCGATCTTTTCGCGCGAGATTTTTTCCTTTGCCATTCGTTCTCCGAGCTTGAATGCAGCCGCCAGTTGCACTGCTTTGGCGGGACCAATGCCACGAATCTTTCTCAGCTCGCTCGCCGACGTTCGCGTAAGGTCACTTAACGTTTTGTATTTTTCCAAAATCTCACCACCGACCTCCACAGCATTCTTACCGCGCACGCCAGTGCGCAACAAAATCGCGATCAGTTCGCGATTTGTTAGGGCGTCGGCTCCGCGCTTCAATAGTTTCTCACGCGGACGATCCTCCTCCGGCAGCTCGCGAATCTTGATCGCCGCCATCGCGCCCGCTGGTTAGGCCGCTTGCACGCGAAGCGATTGTAGCATCAGCATAATGGCGTCTGCGAAGAGATGGAGCGATTCCAGCGCGCGCGATTCGGGCAGGTCTTCAAGTTGCGCCCGGGCCTGTTGCGAACGCGCGATGCCGCTGGCGAGCGCCTCGTCCATCGCAGCTGCCGCTGTCGTTTTTAACAAAAGACTGACCGAAGCGTAATCGCCTTCGAGAATAAGCTGGCAGTAGCGCTCCTTCTCGATCGCGGAAGCATGATGCAATAACCGCAGCATTGGGAGCGTCATCTTGCCCTTGCGCAAATCCGTGCCGAGCGTTTTGCCTGTCGCACTCTCACGCCCCGCCAGATCGATGCAGTCATCGTAAATCTGATAGGCGGCGCCGAGATGTCGTCCGAAGTTTGCCAGCGCTTCGACTTGCGGCGCAGGAGCATTATTCAATTTCGCGCCAAGTTCGGCCGCAACCGCAAAGAGAGTGGCGGTTTTTAGTTCAATGATCCGAAAATATTCCTCCACCGCCAGGTGCAGGTCGAACTGTCGCTGCGTTTGAATGATTTCTCCGGTGCAGACGTCGCGTGTAGCCCGTGCGATCGCACGACTAATCCCGGGGTCATCGAATTTTGTCGAAAGATCGAGTGCGTGCGCGAAGAGCGAATCGCCCAGGAGCACACTCAGAGCATTGCCCCAGCGCGCGTTCAAGGTTGGCTGGCTGCGACGACGCTCGGCTTCATCCATAACGTCGTCGTGGACCAGGGTGGCAAGATGAATCAGCTCCACAATTACTGCCAGGTCGATGTGAGCTTTTGTAACCGCACTCGTCGCGGCGCCGGCCAGAAGAGCGACCAGCGGCCGCATCCGTTTGCCGCCGCTCTCCAGTGCATAGCTGATGTAACCTTCGATCGCGGGATCGAAAGCGTCAGTCTGCCGGGCAATGCGAGCCGAAACTTCGTCCAATTGCGGCTGCACCACGGACGCCACTCGCGTCAACGGACTAATTTTTAGCGGTGCCGCGGTCGAGCGCAGGGAAACTTCCACCATTTCAGAATAGAAGACCGGTTTTTAATGTCAAAGCTCCAAGCGTATTTCTGCGAATTTTGGTTGGATGGACGGGCGCTGCCCGGTGACGATACGGAGATTGTCCCTCCAAATGCAATGTCTACCGCCGCTGCAGCCAATCGACGGTTGCATATTTTGTTGCCGCGAGCTCTTCTGCCGCGCGCAAAACATCTGTCCCAATACTGCCGGCGATAATCCGGTTGCCCAACAATCTCGCGAATGCGTTTCGGAATCGATCATCCAAATTTTCACGCTGGATGCTTCCCTGATGAAGCAGACCGCCGCGTGTTTTGCGTTGAGCTGCTCCCGCAATTTTACGGCCGTTTTCCATTACGTCCGACACAACCGGATTGGCAAAACAAGCGTCAGAAACTTTCGTCGCTTCCGTCTGGACAAGGGCAGAAACGATTCCAATTTCGCGCAGCGCGCTACCGAGAGCAAAATGCACGCGCTGATAAATTATTTTCGATGCTGATGCGAAAGCATCATCCCTTGATCCGATCATGATCGAATACGTTAGATCCTCGCCATGCGGCACAATGCCGCCGCCCGTCCAGCGGCGAACGGTTGCGCGATTCCTCGCAATCTCGCATGCCTCGGCAAATCTTACGAAGTAACCGAAGGAAACCGATGGCGCGTACCAGCGATAAAATCGCAAAATCGCAGATCGTGCCGTGCCGAGGAGGACTTCGTCGATCGCCATGTTGAGCGGTCCCGGACGGGGCGTCGGATCGTCAATGACAATCAGTTCGGAAAACACAGCTTTCGATTTCCTCAAGAATTTTCCTCGCCGCAATGGTCGGATCGGGCGCAGCGGTGATGGGTCGCCCAATCACAAGATAGTCCGCGCCGGCAGCGACGGCCTCCGCAGGCGTCATGATGCGTTTCTGATCATGCTCCTCGCTCCCGCGCGGGCGAATTCCGGGTATGACCAGTTTCAAGCTTTCGCCAACTGCTTTGCGCAATGCGCCGATTTCCTGTGCGCCGGCCACAACGCCGCCGATGCCGCAGTCCGCCCCGATTTCTGCCAATCGAACGACCTGCTGTGAAACGTCTTCCACCATTCCGATTTCGCGCAATGTTTCGCTGTTTGCGCTCGTCAGCACGGTTATACCCAGAAGTAACAAATCCTCTGGCGCAGCCGCCACAGCCGCGCGTACCATCTCGCCACCGCCGCTCAGATGCAGGGTCAACATTTGCACGTCCAACCTCACGACCGACTCGACCGCTCGTGCGATTGTGTTTGGTATATCGTGCAGTTTGAGGTCGAGAAAAACGCGGGCGCCCGTTTCACGAATGGCACGCACGAGATCAGGTCCCTCAGCTGCAAAAAGTTGTAATCCAATTTTCATCCACCCGGCGAAAGGCGCCAGGGTTAGGGCGAGGGAAATCGCTTCCGCGCGGGTGCCGACATCGAGCGCGATGATCAGGCGGTCGCTAGCGGAAGGTTTCATCTCGTCAATCTCGGCTAACTTGTGAACAGAATGCAAGGTATGGAAGAACTGGCCCACGCGAAGGTGAACCTTTTTCTGCGCGTGTTGCGCCAGCGCGAGGATGGCTTTCACGAAATCGAAACCTTGATGGCCCCAATCACGCTCTGCGATTCGCTCGAGATCGAATCCGCGAATGCATTCGAATTTCATTGTGATGAGCCTGGCCTTGCCGGCGATGACAATTTGGTGGTCCGCGCTGCATGCCTGTTTTTTTCTGAGACAAATCGCGAGCCGAAGGTTCGGCTTACGCTTCGCAAAGAAATTCCACAGGGCGCTGGGCTGGGCGGCGGTAGTAGCGACGCGGCCGCGGCTTTGCGCGGACTCAATCGCTTCTTCGATGCCAGGCTTTCGAGAGAACGGCTAAGCACCCTGGCGGCGCAATTGGGTTCTGACGTTTCGTTTTTCGCGAATGAAACTGCTGCGAGTTGCAGTGGGCGAGGGGAGATTGTTACGGCGGCGGCTTTGCCGGCACCATTATCTTTGTTGCTGCTGAAGCCCGAATTTGGCGTCCCGAGTTCATGGGCCTATTCACGTTGGCACGCTGCGCGAGAAATAGCGGACGCGATCTATCAGCCACAAAAATTCCGTGACATCACTTTTGTGAATGATCTAGAACGTTCGGTCTTTGAGAAGTTTGTTTTTCTTGCACAGATGAAGTCGTGGTTACTCGAACAACCGGAAGTCGGCGCTGCGTTAATGTCGGGATCAGGGTCAACAATTTTTGCAGTGTTGCGGCCTAATGCAGATGGCGATTTGGTTGCGAAGCGCGCAAAATTCGCGCTCGATTCTCAATTGTGGTCGTACGTTTGCGAGACAATCTGATTCTGGGTAGCGCACGCGTCTCACATGCTACGCCAGTCCGGCTCGGACTTTCGGCGTCTCGCCGAAACGGACTTTTCGTTGAATTTAGTTACTTCGAGCGATCTAAGGCACAGGTAAGTTCGCGATCGCGAGGACGCGCTCGCCAACACGCGGGACGCGTGTGCTCCCCGGAATGAACTTGCCGCAACGCACGAAATCTATTCTTATTCACCCACGCTTCGCTGCAAAATGGCGCGCGCGTATTCGCGATTGAGTTTGGCGATGAAACTGGCGCTGATTTCCGCTGGGCAAACGGCTTCGCATTCGTAGGTGTTCGTGCAATTGCCGAAACCTTCTGCGTCCATTTGACGCACCATTTTCGTCACCCGTGAGGTCCGTTCCGGCGCGCCCTGCGGCAAAAAGGCGAGATGCGAAACTTTTGCGGCGGTGAAAAGCATGGCCGAAGCGTTCGGACAAGCTGCGGCGCAGGCTCCGCAGCCGATGCACGCGGCCGCTTCCATCGCCAGATCCGCGTTATGTTTTGGGACCGGAATTGAATTCGCTTCCGGCGCGGAACCGGCGCGCGCTGCGATGAAACCACCAGCCTGCACGATGCGATCAAGCGCGCTCCGATCGATCACCAAATCGCGCACCAGCGGAAATGGTTTCGCTCGAAATGGCTCGACCGTGATTGTCTTACCATCATCGAAAGACCGCATGTAAAGCTGGCAGACGGCGGCGGGATGTTTTGGGCCGTGCGCTTGTCCATTAATCGTTAACGCACAGGTACCGCAAATTCCTTCGCGACAATCGGAATCGAATGCAATCGGTGCTTCGCCGCGCTCGGTCAGTTCATCGTTAACCATATCGAGCATTTCCAGGAACGAGGTGTCCGGAGAAATATTGCGCGCTTCATAAGTGGCGAATTTGCCCTTTGATTTGGGGTCCGCTTGTCGCCAGATCTTAAGCTTGAAATTCATGGTCGCGATCAACGGCGGTCGTCATTCTGAGCGAAGCGAAGCGGACTCGAAGAATCTTGCTGTGTTACCATTAAGGTTTCATGCGGGGATTCCTCGGTCCGAGCCGGATTGGCATTTTCGCTCGGAATGACGGAGCAGGAGAGTTTGTTCATTTGTAACTCCGTTGACTCAAATGCACCGCCTCAAAGTGCAGCGGTTCACGATGCAATTTCGGACGCTCGACTTTTCCGTTTCCCTGAAATTCCCACGCGAAAACGGCAGCGAAATTTTCATCGTCACGCTGGGCCTCGCCGTCCGGCGTCTGATGTTCTTCGCGGAAATGACCGCCGCATGATTCGTCCCGCTCAAGGGCGTCGATGCACAGCAATTCGGCGAATTCGAGAAAATCAGCGATTCGTCCGGCGCGTTCGAGCGATTGGTTGTAGCTTTCGCCTTCGCCGGGGACTCGCACCTTTTTCCAAAATTCGTCGCGCAACTCCGGAATCTTCCCGAGCGCTTCGCGCAAACCGGCCGCATTCCGCGTCATGCCGCATTTGTCCCAAAGCAACAGACCCAGTTCACGATGAAATAAAGTGAGAGTGCGATCGCCATTCACCTCCAGCAATTTTCTCACGCGCTCTCGAACTTCGGATTCGACCCGCTTGAATTCCGCATGATCAGTGGAAGGCCGTTTGCCGATTTGTCCGGCGAGATAATTTGGCAACGTATAGGGCAAAACAAAATAACCATCGGCCAAACCTTGCATGAGCGCGCTCGCTCCGAGCCGGTTCGCGCCGTGATCGGAAAAGTTCGCTTCCCCGATAACATGCAGACCGGGGATGTTGCTCATTAAATTGTAATCAACCCACAACCCGCCCATGGTGTAATGCACTGCCGGATAAATCCGCATTGGTGTTTTGTAGGCGTCTTCTGCCGAAATTTTTTGGTAGATATCAAAGAGATTTCCGTAGCGCTCGCGAATGGTATCCTCGCCTAGGCGCGAAATGGCGTCGGCAAAATCGAGGTAAACTCCGCGGCCACTCGGCCCAACACCACGCCCCTCGTCGCACACTTCCTTGGCCGCGCGTGAAGCGATGTCGCGGGGCGCGAGATTTCCGAAGCTTGGATATTTTCGCTCGAGATAATAATCGCGATCCGCATCCGGAATATCGTTTGGGGGTTTGGAACAATCTTCCGCCCGCTTCGGCACCCAAACCCGTCCATCGTTACGCAGCGATTCAGACATCAGCGTCAGTTTTGATTGGTGCTGACCGGTTACTGGAATGCAGGTGGGATGAATTTGGGTGAAGCAGGGATTACCGAAGAGCGCGCCACGTTTGTAAGCGCGATAGGTGGCGGTGACATTGCAACCGCGCGCGTTGGTCGAAAGGAAAAAAACATTGCCGTAACCGCCGGTCGCGAGAACTACGGCGTCGCCGGCGAAAGCATTGATTTCGCCGGTGCACAGATTGCGGGTGATGATCCCCTTGGCATGACCGTCAACCAAAACAAGGTCGAGCATCTCGGTTTGCGGAAACATTTTCACCGTGCCGAGCGCAATTTGGCGGCACAGCGCCTGATAAGCGCCGAGCAAAAGCTGTTGGCCGGTTTGGCCGCGCGCGTAGAAGGTCCGTGAAACTTGGGCGCCGCCGAAGGACCGATTGGCGAGGAGCCCGCCATACTCGCGTGCGAACGGGACGCCCTGTTCGGTGCATTGATCGATGATGAGATTGCTGACCTCAGCCAGCCGGTAAACGTTCGCCTCGCGCGAACGGAAATCGCCGCCCTTGATCGTGTCGTAAAACAACCGGAAAACGCTATCGCCGTCGTTTTGATAATTTTTGGCGGCGTTGATTCCGCCCTGGGCAGCAACGGAATGGGCGCGACGCGGCGAATCCTGATAACAAAAACACTTCACCCGATAACCAAGTTCGCCGAGGGTGGCCGCAGCCGATCCCCCGGCCAGTCCCGAGCCGACCACAATGATCTCAAATTTGCGACGATTATTTGGGCTAACCAGACGCGAATTGTTCTTGTGGTTTCGCCATTTTTGCTCGAGCGGACCGGGCGGAATTTTACCATCGAGTTTTCCGATCATAATTGCTGTGCCGGTTGGATAAAACCAAGCAGAACCGCGACCGGGATGGCGGCGTAACCAACGAAAAGGAGCCACGCGAAAACGCGCGCAGCAAATGCCAGTTGCGGCGTCAACTTCTTATCATTCAGGCCGAGGGATTGGAAAAAACTCGAGGCGCCGTGGGTGAGATGAAGGGTAAGCAAAAACAAACCGATAATGTAAAAGGCCGAGACGTAAACGTCTTGGAATCCGTAAACCATCATCGAATAAACGTCGTAATGATTGAGCGGATCATTTTTCAACATTGGAAAACGGGCGTTGAATTTCCGGCCGGTAAAATGAAGGAGATGAAAAACGATGAAAGCGAGGACGACCAATCCGCTCACCACCATGTGGCGAGAAGCGTAACTTGCCTTGATGTAATCCCGTTTTTGGTAGCGTTGCGGGCGGGCACGCCGGTTATCGAGCGCGAGACTGACCGTAAAATAAATGTGGAGAAAAACTGCAATCAGCAACGTAATCCGCACCGCCCAAAGGAGCGGGCCGAGGTCGCGCAGATGTTGCGCGTAATCGTTAACCCAGCGCGGCCCAAGAAAAATTTGCAGGTTGCCCAGCAGGTGTCCAATGACGAACAACATCAGAATCACGCCGGTGAGCGCGACGATCATTTTCTTGCCGATGGAGGAGCGATAAAACGCGGAGAAGGCAGTCACGAAGGCAATACAGTTGTCTTTTTTAATTTAGCGTTCAATCAAGATCGCGCAGAGGCAGCGGACAAAATGTCCGCTGGGCGCACAGGCTGACGGCCTGTGTTCCGTTGCCTGCATTGGCGCGGGGAACACAGACTTCCTAGTCTGTGCGCCCAGCGGAGTTCTACTCCGCTGTAAACGGAGGCATTCGGGGCTGTGCGCACCGGCTTGCAGTGTGTTCCATTGCCTGCGTTGCGGCTCATGTCATAATCCCCAGGTCATGTCCACTGTTTCCACCGAATTGCCGCGACGCGCCTTTGGCGAAACGATGCGCGCCGATGTCTGGTGGACGCAGCCGTTGCTGGTGTTTCTTGGCCTAGGCGCATTCATTGTTTATTCGATCTGGGCGGCATTCCAAGGAGCTCATTATTTTTTTGGCAACTACATCTCGCCATTTTATTCGCCGGAAATCTTTGGCGATTCGCCCCATAGCTGGTTTGGGCCAAAACCGAGGTGGTGGCCGGGCTGGCTTTTATTCTCGCCCGCGCTCTTGATTTTGTGGGCGCCGGGTGGGTTTCGGCTCACCTGCTATTATTATAGGGGCGCCTACTACAAAGCCTTCTGGGCCGACCCACCGGCCTGTACCGTAGGCGAGCCACGCAAGACTTATTTAGGCGAACGTTCCTTTCCGCTTATCATGCAGAACGTCCATCGCTACTTTCTTTATCTCGCGCTCGTCTTCATCATCATTCTGACGATCGACGTTTGGAAGGCGCTCTGGTTTATCGATCCGGCCGGTAAAACTTCCTTTGGTGTTGGCCTCGGTACAATCGTTTTGGCTATTAACGTCGTTTTACTTGGCGGTTATACCTTTGGCTGCCATTCGCTCCGGCATTTGATTGGTGGATTTCGCGACCAGCTTTCACGCGCGCCGGCTTGCTACCAGGCTTATCGCTGCGTCACTTGTCTCAACCGCCGCCACATGCTTTGGGCATGGATGAGTCTGTTCTGGGTCGGCTTCTCCGATCTTTATGTTCGCCTGTGCTCGATGGGGATCTGGCACGACTTCCGTCTCATTTAGGCACTGACAAACCTCTTACCCAGTCTCCGCATTCGGAAAGCGAGGACGACCAACAGAATTCCGAAAAGGAGTGCGTACGCTCCGACCCACCAAATCAAGACCAAGGCGCCGGCAGCCGGTTGAAGCAATAGCACAACTCCAAAAGCAACCGAAGCAATCCCGGCCAACACAAGCAACCATTCATTGTTGATTAGCTTGCGCAATTTGATCGCGGCGACGATCTCCAAAATCCCGGTCACCATTGCCCAGCAGGCGATCAAAATGAGTAGCCCGATGGCAGTGATGCCGGGCATGATGAAAGCGAGCAGTCCGGCGAGGATGCCAAGCAATCCACCAAGAATTAGGCTGCCGAACCGAGGGTAGCCTTTTGGAGCTTTGGCCGCGACTGCTAAGGATAGAACTCCGTTCACCAGCGCGAATGCGCCGAATAGCCAGACCAGTGTGATCAAAGTGGCGCCGGGCCAGACAAACGCCAGCACCCCGAAGACCACCGCAGCCAAACCGCGCAAGGCCAACAGCCACCAATTGCGCCCGAGCGTATCGGCAACCGTGCCTGTGATATCGATAGTTCCGTTCATCTTTGCCTCCTCCATTTTTCAATTACGATTTTCTTTGCGCGGCAAATTCATCTTCGATGATGAACGCGCCTGCAGCTGTCTTGCTTGAGTTGATCGGTTAGGTCGAGAATAATTTAGGTACTGTCCTAATTTGTACGAACACGGATCTCCATTGCGCCACACACGCTGCCAGCCTTTATCGTGCGGAAGACAGGTCGATGCGAGGCCCGTCTTCCATGTTCCACCGCGTCAATGCTTGAGCAGATTAAGGTTGGCATTTAGAAGTTCGATGCTTTAACGCTCCTTCGACGCATGGCCGATTACGAAACTTTCCAGCATGATGTCCTGGTGATCGGCGCTGGCGGTGCTGGCTTGCGCGCGGCCATCGAAGCGTCAGCGACGGGAGTTTCAGTCGGACTGATTTGCAAATCGCTTCTCGGCAAAGCGCACACTGTCATGGCCGAAGGCGGCATTGCGGCCGCGCTTGGCAACGTCGACGATCGCGACAATTGGAAAGTACATTTCGCCGATACCATGCGCGGTGGCCAATATGTCAATCAATGGCGCATGGCCGAGTTGCACGCCAAGGAAGCGCCCGATCGCGTGCGCGAGCTCGAAGCTTGGGGCGCGGTCTTCGATCGAACAAAAGATGGTCGGATTCTACAGCGGAATTTTGGTGGTCATAAATATCCGCGACTCGCGCACGTCGGCGATCGGACCGGCCTCGAGATGATTCGGACGTTGCAAGACCATGGGGTGCACCAAGGGATCGAGGTTTATATGGAACATACCGCTCTCTCGCTCCTCAAAGATGGCGATCGTGTGATTGGTGCTTTCGCTTATGAACGCGAGCGTGGGCGATTTAAAATTTTTTGCGCAAAAGCGATCGTGCTCGCGACCGGCGGGATTGGCCGTGCTTACAAAATCACAAGCAACAGTTGGGAATCGACCGGCGATGGTCTTGCGCTGGGCTACGAAGCAGGGGCGGAATTAATCGACATGGAATTCGTTCAATTTCATCCCACCGGA
>QHRJ01000354.1 GCA_003220075.1 Verrucomicrobiota bacterium | reverse complement strand
ACTCGAGCGCACGGCCTCTGTGCCGGTCCGTGCCTAACCGCTAGTGGCCAATGCGCCCGCGTAATACCGAAACCGAGTAAGGCGGTAATTCGTAGTATTGAGATGCCGCGCGCCGAGTACGTGTGGGTGGATTGCTCAGGTTCGGCCGGCCATTCGGGCCGTCATCTTGCCAGCGATACTGCTCGCGCGAAAATTGAGCGATGTCTACTTTGCCGATAAATCTCTCTCCGGAGATGCCGCTAGAAGATGTAAATTGGACTCCTAGTTGTGCGGGACGCTGCGGATCCTTGTTAATGGTAAGTAACGCCCATTCTTTGTCGGGTCGCCGCACGGCGTAAGCAGTAACACCAGCGTTATCCGGCGCAATCGTGACCGGATATACTTCGTGTGTCTCAGCTACCGACCGCATCCAGTCATTCGTAATTAAGCGGGCACTGTAGTACATCGACAAACGATTAAGCTTCTTGTCAGTGTTGAGCATCTGCAGCATCATAAAATTGCCCCATGAACACTTCAACTCGTCCGTGAGGTAGTCGGGTTCGTATCCATAGAGGTAGGCTTTCCTCCCGCCGGAAGTTAGGAAAGTGCCGACAGTATCTGCGTGAAAGAGCGCGCCTTCGATATCAACTTCATGGCGGCCAGCAAAGACGGAATAGCCAAACTCCGTCATCAGCCATGGAATATCCGAGGGAACACCATCGTCATGCAAACTGGACAACATCGCGCGAAGTCGTTGCGGAATCTCCAGTAATTGGGGGGCGGCATCGCCGCAGACATCATCAAAGGGATAGTATTCGAAGGAGAAGAAATCGAAGGGAGATTCGCTCGCGCGCAGCGCGCGCAGAAAGCGATTCATCCAAAACCGGTTGCCTGATTTGTCCGGCCAGGTCAGGAGATGGCCATCAAAGTTTTGTAAGCTCGGCCCACCAAGCTTTAGTTGAGAGGTAAGCGAGCGCAACCTCCGGGCGGTCGCAGCATAGAGCGCTGCAAAATCTTCCGGCGAAGCCCATTGTCCGTCGGGCTCTTCCCCCAGTTCCACGCCCTCTAGTGAATACTTCCGGGCCAGGAGATATCGGATTTCCGCAACAGCGTTATCCGGCGTGTCGTAGAGCACGCCGACTGGCACCAGCACCGGAAGGTGGTTGGTCAATTTACTTCGCAGAATGAAATCGAGACCGGGCTGTTCCGTCTTGTAATCGATATCTTCGGCCCGATGCCACGGATCAGTTGATGAGACGTAAATGATTGTTTGATTTCTTTCGGGATTGTGGCGGACGTAATCTTCGAACTCACCGGCGTCGTTCGTTTGGCCAACGTATATTTCGCGGACGGCAAACCCAAGACGATCCCGGACATCCTCGGAGGGTTGCGCAGTTAGGGCCGAACTATAGTTCATCAGGACACGCACAAATTGGACCGGCATAGAGCTACTGCTAAGGCGAATGGTTACATCGCCACCAGGGCTGTTGGCTATCACTCCTTGAGGAAACGCTCGCCAGTCATCGTTTCTGTCGATGTGCAAATGCATTGGGTCGTTGCCGGTCCAATACTCAACCTGAAACTGTCTGGCATGGGGCGTTCCCCACTGAATACGGATGGAGTTCACGGGTTTCACTGCGCCTAAATCGATTACAATCCACTGCGGGTGAGTATCGTCGTTCTCGCCGGTGAAGTATGGATCTAAATAAGGAT
>QHRJ01000043.1 GCA_003220075.1 Verrucomicrobiota bacterium | reverse complement strand
CTACAAATCAAACATGTTGTTCTTCATGTTTACCGGCCTCCTGGCGGCTTTCGTGCCCGCCGATGTCACCGGCGAAATGACGAGCATCGGGACGTTGTTTGCTTTCATCCTTGTTTGCGCAGGTATCTGGATCATGCGGGTCCGCAGTCCTGAGCTGGAACGAGGATTCCGGGTGCCGGCGGCGCCCGTCGTCTGCACTCTCGGAATCATCGTGTGCGGCGCAATGATTTACGGCCTGGGCTGGACGAACTGGATGCGGTTAATTGTCTGGCTCGCAATCGGATTAGTATTTTACTTTAGTTACGGCAAGAGCCACAGCCGCATCAACGCGCCACCACCGGAGATGCCCGAGGGGATAAAGCTGACCCGGTAGCTAGCCGGGCCCCCATTTTTGCCCTCGCGGCCGAGACGCAAAAGGAGCGCGAAGGTGATCAAAGCCTACGTGGGCGAAGAACTCACGTCCGAATTTTAGTCCTATTCCCATTTATTAACGTCATTCCCGTCATGCACACGACTCTCGATCACGAAAAATTCGACGTTTACCAACAGAAGTTTGTCGAGCAACGGAACTGCCCAGGCAATGGGTCGACGCGCGATCGAGTTGATTCCGAACTGATGAAGGAAACGGCAGGTTTACTTCGGCTGATCGTTGTCATTTCTTCGACAATGCCCGTGGATCTGCGCTCGAGTGTGCCGCTTGCCTCGACGTGATGATCGCGAAACAGTTTGTTGAAAGGGACGACATCCAGCAAGGCAAGACCACGCTGGTAAAGATGGTCTCAATGTTGGTTGGGCTAATCCGCGCTAATTCGGATGTGCGCGTTTTCGAATCGCCCGCACAATACGGAAATGGAGGGGAAGAGGAATAGGAATAAGAACTCGAATTTTGTCGTGCTAGAACGAAAGGTCTTTGCGTCCGTTATGGGTCGATTAATGCACGGCACTAATCAAATTTAGTAGTTACGCCACATAACATCGCTTCTGCTTAAAGTAGTTGGAGATTCCTCGACTTCGCTCGGAATGACAAAAGGCGGTTGCGACAACGTGCCCAGATCGAGCAACGTGCTTTCGGCGGTCTGCAAGTAAAAGACGACGCGACCCGTAGTTACCTAACTGCTGCCACCGAAACCTTTGCCGGGACTTGCGCCGCCGAAAAGTTTTTCGCCCCGCTCGCGGAGTCGCTCCGATTTCGCTAAAGACTCACGGGTGGCGGCGGTTTTTTGCAAATCTTCGGGCGATAGATCGAGGGCGCGCATCACTTCGGCTTCGTCGCGCGAAAGTTCTGACTGGTTCGCTCGTTCCTGGAATTTGGCCAGCGTTTGCGCAAGCTCATCGCCATTCGACCCGCGAAAAGCATCTAGTATCCGTTGAAAAGTGAGATGAAACGGGACGGTGGCGACATCAATCATCTGGTCGGCTGATTCTGAAGTGAACGGCATCACCACTTCGTTGCCGGTAACCACACTGTTCCAGGTCTCCGGCGGCGCGTAATAGCCAAGCTCGACCGAATAGGTCTCGCCGGGCTCGAGCTCTTCGATGGCGCAGCTCCCACTCATCGGTTCGACCGCGACGGTTTTCTCATTCCCGTTTTGGCGAATACGCACATGGGCACAGCGATCGGCCGGTAAACCTTTGGCAAAGGCAGCCGGCCAATCCACGCTCCAGCAGATGAAAAGCGTCTGGGGGTCGCGCGCGATCGCGACCAGCAGCGGCTTGCCATAGTGCGCTGGCAACCCCGTCAATTCCTCTACGTCTCGTTGAGGCAACAATGACGAAGTCACCGGGCCTTCCGAGATTTTGTAGCCGCTCAACGGATCCGACGAACTCTTCCCCATACCGGGCGCTTATCAATCATTGATCCAGTCGCGAGGCAAGCCGAAAAGGGCGCGTTGCTTGATTGGCCCAGGCGGCGCAGTATCGCAGTGCGATGCGAACCTGCATCATTCTCAATCCAATCGCGGGGGCAGTGAAGAATGTTGACGCGATTCGAGAGCGCTTGCGCGGGTTGAACTCCGAGCGGTTTTGCATCTGCGAACAGCCGGGTGACGCGGAAAAATTCGCCAATGAAGCCTCGGACTTCGACCTGGTCGTGTCGGCGGGTGGCGATGGAACATTGAACGAAGTGGTGAATGGGATCGCTCGGGGAGGTTGCAAGGCTGCTCTTGGGGTCTTGCCGCTCGGGACCGGGAACGATTTCGCACGGACTCTCGGAGTCCCAAATAACCTCGACACCGCGATCGAGCAGATCATGGCCGGTAAGACCCGCGCAATCGATCTCGTACGGGTGACGAGTGATAGCGTCCGATATTTCGCAAACGTTTCCTCAGGCGGATTCAGCGGCGTGGTGGACGAAAAACTCACGCCGGAAATGAAGCGGACATGGGGACCGCTGGCCTATTTGCGTGGTGCCGCGGCCGCGTTTTCGGAGCTGCGTGGTTACGCCACAAGGGTCGCGCTGGATGGCGCCGAAGCTCTCGATCTTGATCTTTACAATGTGGTCGTCGCCAATGGCCGATACGTGGCTGGCGGGATCCCGATCGCGCCTGAAGCCGACCTCGTGGATGGATTGCTCGACATCGTGCTGATTCCCGAACGTGGGCCGGCCGAGCTCGCGATTTTAGCGGCCCAGATTCTTGTCGGTAAACATTTGTCCTCTGATGCGATCATTTTTCGTCGCGCCAAAAAAATCGCGATTAGTTCAAGACCTGGAATGTGGTTTAACGTCGACGGCGAATTGATCGGGAACGAACCGGCAACTTTCGAGTTGCTGCCGCAGGCATTGCGGTGCGTAGTCGGAACAGCGTGAAGAAGAAAATCATGAGCTTGGAAGAGCTGGCCGAGGAATCGCGACGGTTGCGCTCGATGGGCAAGCGCCTTGTCGCGACGAACGGTTGCTTCGATATTTTGCATGTCGGTCACGTGCGTTACCTGGCGGCTGCGCGAAAACTCGGCGACGCTCTTGTAGTAGGCTTGAATGGGGACGACTCGGTCCGTCAGCTCAAAGGCGAAGGCCGGCCGGTCAATCTGGAACAGGATCGCGCTGAGGTGTTGGCTGCGCTCGAGTCGGTTGACTACGTGACGACTTTTCCCGAATTGCGGGCCACGAATTTCCTGCAGGCAGCGCAGCCGTCAATCTATGCCAAGGGTGGCGATTATACTGCCGATACGCTGGACCCCGAAGAACGCGCGGTTTTGGCAAAATTTGGAACGAAGATTGAGATCATTCCGTTCGAGAAAGGCTACTCAACTTCGCAGTTGCTAACGAGACTTGGGAAGGGGTCAGAGGACGGAACCCTCACCCGCTCGCCTCGGCTCGCACCCTCTCCCCGGGGGAGAGGGCAGGGTGAGGGCAGTCCGATAACCGATAACTGATAGGCGTGATGGTCAAGATCGGAATTCTCGGTTCGGGCAGGGGGTCGAACTGTCGCGCCATCTTGCAAAGCATTCGCGACGGTAAGTTAAACGCGAAGGCGACCGTCGTAATTTCGGACGTGCTGGACGCGCCGATTCTCGACATCGCCCGCGAGTTCGGGGTGGCGAACGCATACTTGCCGCCGGGGCATTTTCGGACCCGGCTCGAGCCGAAGGTCGAAGCGCAACTGGTCAAGATGTTGCAAGATGCCGAAGTGGAGGTGGTGGTTCTGGCCGGTTTCATGCGGGTTTTGAAGGAACAAATGTTGGCCGCTTTCCCGCGCCGAATCGTAAACATTCACCCATCACTTCTGCCGAAGTTCCCGGGCCTGGAAGCTTGGAAACAGGCGCTTGCAGCTAACGAGAAATGGACAGGCGTGACGGTTCATTACGTGGATGAGAAGGTCGATCACGGGGATGTCATTGCGCAACGCAGAGTCCCGGTGATGAGCGATGACACCCCCGAATTACTGCACGCGCGCATCCAGGAGGTAGAACACATTCTTTACCCCGAAGTCTTGGAGCAGGTATTCGCGCAACTGCGCGCCGCCTAAAGCCGTTCGGCCTTGGGATCGCGGCCAAGCAATTCCTGCATCGCAAACAGGAGCGGCTTGTCCTGGTAAAGGACGGCATAAATTTGATCGATGATCGGCGTTTCCACGCCGAGGCGACGCGCGCATTCGAATGCGCTCTTGGCCGTTGGTATTCCTTCCGCCACCATTTTCATGTCGGCCCGGATCTGGGCCAGCGTTTCCGCGTGCCCCAGCCGTTCGCCCACCCGCCGATTGCGGCTGTGTTTGCTGAAGCAGGTCGCGATCAGGTCGCCCACGCCGCTTAGTCCGTAGAAGGTGCGCGCGTTTCCACCCATTTTTGTGCCCAGACGCAACAACTCGGCCATTGCTCGGGTGACCAGCGCAGCCTTTGAGTTGTCGCCCAGGCCAAGGCCATCACTTACGCCTGCGGCAATCGCAAAAACATTCTTGAGCGCGCCACCCAGCTCAATGCTGACCACATCGTCACTGGTGTAAATGCGAAAATGTTCGCTCCCGAGAAAGTGTTGCAGTTCGATTGCATAATTCTCGTTAGCACAGCCGATCACTGTAGCAGTCGGCAGGCCGCGAACCACCTCCGCCGCCAGATTTGGTCCGGACAAAACCGTCACCGGATTTGAAGGGAAGAGGGTTGACAAAATTTCGCTCATTCGCATTCCGCTGCCATGCTCGATTCCCTTTGTACAACTTAGCAGCACCGCACCTTCTTTGACCCCGGCGTCGCGGAAACTCGTGGCGATTTCGCGCAAGACGATGGATGGGGTAACGAAGACTATGAGATCGGCCTCACCACACTCACTGAGTTCGTGCGTGGCGCGAATGTTGTCCGGCAATTGAACGCCCGGGAGATACTCACTGTTCTCTCGCGAACTCTGCACCCGGCTGATGCGCGCCGCGTTGTTGCCCCAGAGCGAAATGGGCCGGCCATCCTTTGCCCACAACGCCGCTAGCGCCGTGCCCCAGCTCCCAGCACCGACGATGACGGTTTGTTTCATTTTCGATCGAAGCGCGGCTCGCGCCCCTGAAGCAAGCGCACGATGTTGCCGCGATGCCTGAAAATTATCAAACCTGCGATCAACCCGCTAAATCCTAAAACGATGGGATCGGCCGCATTTCCCAAAAGCCAGGCGCTGAGGGGCAACGCAACCGCAGCTACGATGGAAGCTAACGAGACGAAGCGAAAAACGAAAAAGATCGCGATCCATACCATGACAGCAATGAATGTTGCCACCGGCAATAGACCGAGGCAGGCGCCAGCGGCCGCGGCCACACCTTTTCCACCGCGAAATCGAAGCCAGACAGGAAAGGAATGGCCAACTACGACGAACAAAGCGGCAAGGATCCCGACGAGGTAGCTGGTGGATGGGTCGAAGTGGGCGAGCCAAAGCGCAATTCTAACAGCAAGGAAGCCCTTTAAAACATCGCCGACAAAAACGGCGTAACCATATTTCTTACCGAGAACACGCAACGTGTTTGTTGCACCAATGTTACCGCTCCCGTGCTGCCGGACATCAATACCGGCGATTCGACCAGCGATGAAACCAAATGGTATGGATCCAAGAAGATAAGCAATCAGAACCGCGGCGAAATAGATCACTCAGAATGGTTTACCATTTAGCCAAACATCCAAGATAGATAAATCAGCAGCGGTTATTCCCGGAATGCGTCGTGCCGCTCCGAGGGAAGTTGGGCGCAACCTTCCCAACTTTTGCCGGCTTTCGCCGCGCAAGCCAGGAACAACATTAAAGTCGAAGCCGACGGGAATAGTGCGATCGGCGCGTAAACGTTCGTGGGTAACGCGCTTCATTTGTTGAGCTAGGTATCCCGCGTATTTCATTTCAACCAGCAGATGGCGCCAGATTGAGTGAGGCGCCATGGCCAGCACCTCCAGCGGCAGTTCGGCCAGGTCGAAATGAGGATCTTTCAGAGCTTGACGCAGCGGCCGACCATTAACTTGAAGACCGTCAATCGCGCTTTCGAGGGAAGCAATGGTCTCCTGTTTTCTACGGAGGTTATCCATTCTATCCTTTCCGACTAATCCGATCCCCGTGCCCAGCTCGGTCAAACGCAAATCCGCGTTGTCTTCGCGGAGGGCGAGTCGATTTTGCGCGCGACTGGTAAACATTCGGTACGGTTCATCTGTTCCTCGCGTTGTCAGATCTTCGATCAGGACCGCAATGTAACTGATTTCTTTCGGAATCGTGAACGAGTCGCGATTTTGCGCCTTTAATGCGGCATTGATTCCTGCAATTAAGCCTTGTCCGGCAGCTTCTTCGTAGCCGGAGGTGCCATTAATCTGACCAGCGAAATACAAGTTCTCCACGATCTTGGTCTCGAGCGTCGGGTGAAGTTGCGTCGGCGGGAAATAATCGTACTCAACGGCATAACCGGGCCGGATAATCTCGGCGCGTTCGAGGCCGGGAATGGATCGCACCACCGATAGCTGGACGTCGAAAGGCAAACTGGTGGAGATGCCATTGACATAGATTTCGCTGGAATGACGGCCTTCGGGCTCGAGGAAAATGGGGTGCGACGCTTTATGTGAAAATCGGACAATTTTGTCTTCAATTGAGGGACAATAGCGTGGCCCTAGGCCCTTAATTCTATTTTGATATAGCGGTGATCGGTGGAGATTTGTGTTAATTATCTTGTGGGTTTGCGGGATCGTATGCGTCAACCAGCACGGGAGTTGTTCCACGTGGAACAAGCCCGACTCGTCGAAGTTGAGGGTAAACGACTCGTTCTTCTGGCCAGTTACCTTTTCAAGAAAGGAAAGCCGAGGTGGCGGCTCGTCACCTTCTTGGGCCTCGAGCGAACCAAAATCGATCGAATTCCCATTTAGCCGGCAGGGCGTCCCGGTTTTAAAACGACCGGACTCGAATCCCAGAGCCCGAATGCTGTCGCTCAGACTCGAAGTGGTATCGGCCATGCGGCCCCCTGGTTTGGATTGCTCGCCTACGTGCAGCAACCCCCGCAGAAATGTGCCGGCTGTGATCACGACCGCTTTTGCCCGAAACTCCATGCCCAAATCCGTCGTCACGCCGAGGACTTTCCTGTCAACAACGACAAGCCTGGCAGCGGTTCCCTGTAACAAGCGAAGTTTCGGCGTCTTTTCGAGGATAGCCTTTAGCCTAAACTGATAGGCTTTTTTGTCGCTCTGGACCCGGGTAGCCCAAACCGCTTCGCCTTTGCTCCGGTTGAGCACGCGAAATTGAATTCCAGTCGCGTCCGCATTAATTGCCATCGCGCCGCCCAGCGCGTCGATTTCTTTTACCATATGGCTCTTGGCTGAGCCGCCGATCGCCGGATTGCACGACATCTGGCCGATCGTATCCAGATTTTGCGTCAGCATCAGAGTGCGACAACCAAGACGCGCTGCGGCCAAGGCGGCCTCAATCCCAGCGTGGCCGCTGCCAACAATCAAGACGTCGATTCGATCAGCGAATGTGAACATTTTTTAGAATTCCGCGCTTCGGGTCCGGGAGAAGATTAGAAAGGTTCTCGATTTTGCGGTCTCCCGCTACCGTTGCGCTCACAATAACCAGATCCGGGGAAAATTCCGCCAGGAATTGTCGGCAAGCACCACAAGGCGCAATCGGTTCAATCGTGTCTGCAACCACAGCGATCGCGACAAACTCCCGTTCTCCCGCGGCGACTGCGCTACCGATCGCGACTCGCTCAGCGCAAATTGTTAGCCCGTAGGAGATATTTTCTATGTTGCTGCCGGCGAAAACGGCGCCTGATTTACATTGGACAGCCGCGCCAACGGCAAATTTGGAATACGGCACGTAGCCTCGCAGACGCCCTTTTAAGGAGCTTCGAATTAAACCATCAAATTGCGTATACATCGATAGATAAACTAATTACGTGCCGTGATTTCGAAGAACACGCAATGCAATCCGACCCATCAAAACCAAGATCGCCAGCGAAATAAGCAGCCCTCCGCCCCAAACCCAATATTCGTACATTCTCGGATGTGTCTGTCCGCGAGCGAGGCGCAGGCCCAACTGCCCCAGCGTTCCAAGATAAGCATAAAGAAAAAGCCCTGGCGCCTGTCCGATAGCGATCCAAATCATGCAAGTGCGAAAGCGAATTTTGGTCAGGCCATATAAATAGTTCATCAAACTGCTGGGAAAAAGCGGATGCAATTGGCTGAGAAGAATGAGCTTCCAGCCTTCGCGTTCCACCGCCGGTTCGAGCGCGTGAAGGCTCTTCGATCTTTCGAGACGCCGTCGCAGCCAGTGTCGCCCGATCGTTCGGCCAATCAAAAATGAAATGGCGGCACCGGCCACGTTGCCAATCAGCACAATCAGGAATCCCCACCATAAGCCAAAAAAAAATCCACCGCCGATGCTCAGAATTCCGCCCGGCAGTAGCAATACATTACAGCAGGCGTAAAGGATCGGGTAACAAATCGCACTCCAAACTCCCCAGCCCATGACGCGCTGCTGAATCATTGCCAGAATTTCTGGCACCGGAAAAAAGTGCCACAGCGCAATAACGACAGCGACCGCGCCGAGACCGGCGAAAAATTGAAACCAAACGACGCGGCTTGTTTTGTTCAAGAGCGCCAGACCATCTGCGCGTCACATCTCGCGCGCAAATCGGGCTAGCTCGCAGGTCGAATCGAAATGCAGGAATGGCGTAATCAAATAAACGCCGGGAAATTCTGAGCCGACCGCAGAGACGATGTCGCGCGCGATTTCCATTCCGATTGCGCCGGCATTTTCCAGTGGCGAATCCGCCATTCGCTTCCGGACTTCGTCGGGAACAATGATGCCCGGCACTTCGTGATGCAGGAACTCGGCCTGACGCGCGCTCATCAGCGGCCAAATACCAATGAATATCGGGATATTTAAGTGCGCCGTCCGTCGTTTCGTTTCTTCCACCAGGCGCACGCAGAACACCGGCTGGGTCATGGCAAATTGCGCGCCAGCGGCGACTTTGCGCTCGAGGCGGTTGACCTGCGAATCCAGATTTTTCGCGTTCGGATTGAAAGTGCAACCGATCACAAACTGTGTTCGCGCCTTGAGCGACTTGCCGGCGTGACTGAAACCTTCATTGAGTTTTCCAATGATCGAAATCAATTCGATCGAGTTCACGTCATAGACTGACGAGGCGCCCGGATGATCGCCGACGCGGGCAGGATCGCCAGTCAGGGGCAGAACATGACGCATTCCGAGCGCGGCCATGCCCAGCAGCTCGCTCTGCAAACCGAGCACGTTTCTGTCGCGACAACTCAAGTGCAGGAGCGGAGTGATGCCAAAGCGCTCTTTCAACATCGCGCCGACCGCGAGATTGCTGACGCGCAAAATCGCCAGTGAGTTATCGGCCAGCGTGATCGCGTCGCAACCGGAGCGGACGAGTTCCTGCGCACCACGAAAGTATTTTTCCAGGGCGAGTGTCTTTGGCGGGTCGAGCTCGCAAATGATCACGCGCTTTCCAGCGGCGATTTTATCGAGCAAACTTTCTTCAACGACAGCTGCGACTTTTTTTGCCGGCGCCAGTGCGATCGCGGTGACGCGAACGGTCTTCGATTTTACTGGTTTCATCTCTGCGATCGCCTTCGAAATTGCCGCGATCGTGCGCGGGTTTGTCCCGCAACAGCCGCCGATCAACCGCGCGCCTTCGGCGACCATTTCGCGCGCGGCCTGGGCGAAGTAATCCGGCGCAGCATGGTAAATAAAACGGCCTTCGGTGTATTTCGGATAACCGGCGTTCGGATAAGTCGCGAGCAATCCATCGAGGGGGATCCGCTGGAGCAGTTGCACGGTGGCATGCGGACCGTTCATGCAATTTACCCCCGTAATTTGCGCTCCTAGGCCCCGTAGTTTGCGAAACGCATCAACGATCGGGACGCCCGACGCCAGCCGTCCTTCTGGTTCGCACGCAAAGGAGCAAATCGTTGTGCAATCGCTCAGCGAGTTCTTGGCCTCGAGCGCAATCTGCATCTCGAAATCATCCATGAACGTCTCCAGAAAAATCAGGTCCACACCTCCGTCGAGCAGCGCCTCGATCTGTTCGTGAAAACAGTGGGCGCGATCGATCCCACGCTCTTCCGCTTCCAGCGCGCTGATCCCAAGTGGGCCGACGCTACCGCCAACACAGACATCTTTTCCCGCGGCGGTCTCTTTCGCCACCTTCGCCGCAGCGCGATTGAATTCGCCCACTCGATTCTCGAAACCAAAACGCGAGAGCCGAGCTGCATTCGCGCCGAAGGTATTTGTTTCAATCACGCGCGCGCCGGCTGCAATGTAATCGCGATGAATCGCGCGCACCCGATCCGGATCGCTGATACAAACTTCCTCGAGACAAGATTCCATCGGCAGACCCTGATCGAGCAGCAGCGTGCCCATCGCGCCGTCGCCGCAGACCACGCGATCCTGAAGTTCATCGAAGAGGTTCATGGCGTGAATGCCGGATTACGGTCTCGCGGCGCGGCCACAAATCGCAAATCCGTAAGCGAACGGTTCAAGGCAGGATGGCGAAGACGCGAGCGGGGAAACCGGAGCCGCCTTTGGGTTTTGGGAAACTGCTGACGACGATTGCTCCGAACTCCGGCACTTGATCGAGATTGGTGAGCAGTTCGATCTGATAATGGTTGGTGCCGAGGATGTAGGCCTCGAGTGAATAATCATCTTTCGTTGTCGCCAACCCGGGATCGGTATCGGTCGTTTCGTGACCGGAGGCGGTGATTTTGCGTTCCTCATAAAGATATTTCAGCGCCGTCAAACTCCACCCCGGATAATGCGCGACCCCTTGTCCATCCTTGTTCGCCATCCTCTCGGCGTCCGGCCAGCGCTTCGACCAGTCGGTTCGCATGGCAACAAACGCACCCGTCTGAATGTTTCCGTGTTCTGTTTCCCATTTTTTCAGGCGTTCAAGCGTGAGCGTGTAGTCCGGGTTTTTTGCGCACTCCTGATGAACGTCGATACACACCAGTGGTAGGATCATTTCCTTAAGCTCGATTTGATCGACAGTGCGCAGGCCTTTAAGAAAGTGCGCCGGTGGATCTACGTGTGTGCCCCATTGACCGACATGAGTAAAGATCTCGGCAAAAAAGCCGTCGCCCATCATGCCTGGCTGCTTTTCGTACCAGTAAATCGTTTTGCGTTGTTCGCCGGGAAAACCAGACCAATGCGGAATCCCTGGCGCGAAGTCGTGGGTAAGATCCACAAATTTTTTGCTCTCCAGAATCTTCTGTAGATCGATCAGAGAGATTTCTGGAGTTGGCTCTCGACCCCGAGCGATGGGACCCGGCCAGATCATGCTTCCTAAAATGAGAACAGCCGACAGTTGACTCTTGAGAGAAATTTTCACATTGATGCTGTTAGCCGATTGCGCAAAAGGAAGCGAACAACTTCCAACAACTCACAACAAAAAGCGCGTGTGGTCGCGCGGCTGGCTGATCCCAGCAGTTCATGCCAATCTTGTTCACATTGTTTAAATTTGAATTATGTGAGGAACCAGGGACGCGAACGGCAGGTTATTGGCGACATGAAGATGAAGATTTTGTTTGAATGACAAATAGAAATAGCAGAGAGCCTGTGAACAAACAGTTGGATCACTAAATGAATCAGGTTGCCAAAACGATTCTTTCCCCGGGTGCAACAGTTGCAGTCAACCAGCCATGCCCGGTAACAGTTGTCGAGAAACCTGACAGCCTCTTCGAGCGTTTCGCCTGGATTTACATTTTTTGTCGCGAAAAAGTTTTTCGTGATGATACCGGGCGAATAGTTCGTGCGTTTTGGCCGGCCGGAGAACCACCGGCAAGTTCCAAGGTGCTGGAACTTGGCTGTGGTCCGGGATTTTATGCCCGTGCCTTGGCACAGCGGTTTGGGCAAATCTCGGTTCTTGGAGTCGACAGCTCGAAGGAGTTGGTGAAATACGCACGCGAGAAGGCGGCGGAGAAGGCTTTGCACAATTGTGCTTTTGCGTGGGGTGATGTCCTCAATCTTCCACAACCGGATAAGTCCTTTAGCCAATTAGTAGCCTCTCGTCTTTTCACGATTTTGTCGGAACGAGAACGCGCCGTCGGGGAAATATTTCGGGTTCTGAATTCAGGGGGCAAATGTTTCGTAGCCGAGCCGCGCTTCGCTTTTTCGGCGTCGATTCCCTTGTGGACGATGCGGGCACTCGCTCGCGTCAATGGATACTCACGCGAATATCGAGAGCCAGTAAAAGCTACAGTCCTTCCGTATCTTCATTTTTGTGCGTTGTTCGCGACCCAACCGTGGGCGCGAATGAAAACGTGGCGAGTTGGTCGTTACCAGTACGCGCTCTGCGAGAAAGGTTGACGCGAGCGTTCCACCAACACAGAGCACGCGCCAATGCATCGCGTTCTCGATCAGCAACGGGGAAACCAGATTTCGGCGGGTCGTTGCGCGCTCGCGATCATGACAAAAGCGCCGCGGGCCGGCGCTGTGAAAACACGATTGCAACCACCGCTTACTCCGAAGGAAGCAGCGGATTTGAACATTTGTTTCTTGCGCGATATCGCCGATGCGATTTCGCGCGCGACCTGTAGCGGCGGCCTGCGACCGGCGGAACACAATACAATCGCCCGCGGTGTTGGCGTTTTTACCCCGGAAGGCAGCGAAAAAGAGTATGCGGATATTTTGCCAGTTGATTTCGATTTGATTCCGCAACGCGGCGATGGATTCGGCGAGCGCCTGGTCAACGCCGCCGATGATTTGCTGCATGTCGGTTTCGAATCCTGTTGCCTGATTAATTCAGATAGCCCTACCGCGACGGCCGACGCATTTCGCGAGGCGGTAGTACAGTTGCAGAGCGCAGACGATCGAATCGTGGTCGGGCCCTCCGATGATGGCGGGTATTATTTGATTGGGATGAAAAAATTGTATCGCCGCCTTTTCCAAGAGATCGATTGGAGCACGGACCGAGTTTTTGCTCAGACGGTGGAACGTGCGAATGAAATCGGCCTGGAAGTTCATGTCCTTCCGAGCTGTTTCGATGTTGATGATCGCGCCGCCCTTCAGCGCCTATGCGATGAATTGCTTGGCCAAAATATTACCGCCGCGCCGGCGACAAAAAAGTTTTTAGGCGACACCATCTCGAGAGAGGGTCGCGAGAGAATCTGGCCAGTTGTAGCGGCGGTTGTGCCAACTGCCGAATCCACAAGGAAGGCGCTTGGCACAAGCGCCTCTACAACAGAATGAAACGCGCTCTCGTTACCGGCGGGGCAGGCCTGATCGGTTCGCACGTCGCCGACTTGCTCGTGTGCCAGGGCTGGCGCGTGCGCATTCTCGATAACCTCGAACCGAACACTCACAAACTCGGCAAGCCGGTCTGGATCAACCGCGAGGCTGAGTTTGTGCACGGTGATTTGCGCGATCGTGAAGCGATTGAAGATGCGCTGTCCGACATCGACATGATTTTTCATCAGGCCGCTTACGGCGGTTACATGCCGGAAATGGCAAAATATGTGCACGTGAATTCGCTAGGTACGGCGCAAATGCTCGAAGTCATTCGCGAAAAAAATTTCCCGATCACAAAGATTATCGTGGCGAGTTCGCAGGCGGTTTACAGCGAAGGCGCGGGTCAGTGCCCAAAGCACGGCCTCGTTTTTCCAAAGGTGCGGCCGGTGGAACAATTGCAGCGCGGTGATTGGTCCGTGCGCTGCCCAATTTGCAACGAGCCAACCATGAGCGTGCCGACGCCCGAGGAGGCACCGGTTGGCGGGGAAACGGTTTACGGATTAACCAAGGTCGATCAGGAAAAACTGGTCTTGCTCTGGGGAAAACAAATCGGGATCCCGACAGTAGCGCTCCGTTATTCGTGCACCTACGGGCCCCGACAATCGATCTTCAACCCTTACACCGGCGTAATCGCGATTTTTTGCACCCGCTTGCTCAACAACCTGCCACCGGTGCTTTATGAAGACGGCGAACAAACGCGCGATTTTTCTTTTGTTGAGGATATCGCGCGCGCGAACTTGCTCGCCGCTGAAACTGACGTGCTCGATGGCTTGCCGGTCAACGTCGGCAGCGGCAAAGGCGTGACTGTGCGCGAGATCGCGCAGCGGGTTTCCGACGCGCTCGGGATACGAATCCCGCCGGAAATTAATGGCGAATTTCGTCCTGGAGAAATGCGACATCTCATCAGCGGGACCGATACGATTCGTGCCGCCGGTTACGCGCCGCAGGTCGATCTCGCCGAAGGACTCGGCCGCTACCTCAATTGGATTCGCGGCCAAGCCGACGTGCGCGACTACTTCAGCGAGGCCGCCGAAATTTTACGCGACAAAGGCATAGTTCATCGCGTCCGGATAACATGACTCGGGAACAAATTATCCTCTCTTACATCAAGCGCGACGGTTTGGGTGTTGAGATTGGTGCGGGCTGCGCACCTATTGCACCGAAAAAACGGGGCTTCCGCGTTCACGTCCTCGACCATTGTGACAAGAAGGCGCTGATCGAAAAATATCGGCCGCACGGGACCAACGTCGACAACATCGAGGAGGTCGATTTCGTTTGGGATGGCCGGTCTTACACCGAGCTCATCGGCCGGCGCCACGTTTACGACTGGGTCATCGGATCGCACGTGCTCGAACACACCACCGATCTGATCGGGTTTCTCAACGATTGCGATCCCTGTTACGCGAGAATGGGGTGCTTTCACTCGCAATACCGGATTGCCGGTTTTGTTTCGATCGTTTTCGGCCAATCACCGGAATCGGGCGGGTCATTGACGTTGCGCCGGCAAAAGATCCACTCCCCGGGGAGCTGTGTGGAATACTTCCTAACAGTCGTTAAGAAAGGCGCACGGCTGGCCTGGAGCCCGGGCCCGGGAGAGAAAGACGAATACGCATTCGTTCATTCTATCGCAGAGGAAAAAAAAGCGCTGGGCGATGTTGGCGAGGGCAACGCCTACCTCGATATCCATGAGTGGTGTTTTACGCCCAACTCGTTCCGCCTGATGATGCGCGATCTTTTCGAGCTTGGTTTGGTCCAGCTGAAGGAACTCTCGTTTCACCCGCCCGTGGGGCACGAATTTTACATGACCCTATCCCGTCGCGGGCAGTTGCCACGGGAAAGTCGGCTGGAGTTAATGCAGCGCGTTTTGGAAGAGCAGGCTGCGACCTGCCGCTAATCGCGCGCCTCAGGCCGGCCAGGCGGCGACCGAATCAGTCCTCTGTAACACAACCGAGAAGCGAGCAGCTGATTCGCGATGGCGAACCTTATCTTTCGTATAACAGTTAGACGTGAACGACGCTGCTACGCCCGATTTTAACTCGCCGGTTGTCGAGCACGCCCGCAAGGATTTTCTGCTGCTTGAGGCTGACGTGAGCGCGGCGGATGCGCTCGAGCAAATCCGGCGCGAAGGCGTGGGCGAGCGTGTCATTTATTTCTTTGCGGTTGACGCAGACAAACGTCTGGTTGGTGTCTTACCGGCGAGACGCTTGCTGATAGCCGCGCCTGAAACGCCGCTGCGTGAGATTATGGTGCGTCGGGTGGTCGCGATTCCCGGCACGGCTTCGGTCATTCTGGCGATGAACGCAAATCCATCATGACCGGCGGCCATTTCATCTCCGTCGTTATTCCGGCATTAAACGAAGAGGAGCCGATCGGCGTCGTCGTCCAGGAAGTAATCGCGAGCGGAGTCCCCGCTGAAGTGATCGTGGTGGATAACGGCAGCCGCGACCAGACGGCCGAACGAGCCCGCGCAGCGCGCGCGCGCGTCGTCACTGCTCCGCGCGGGTATGGCCGCGCGTGCGCGGCCGGGGCCGCTGCGGTCTCGCCGGAATGTGATGTGATCGTGTTCCTGGACGGTGATGGCAGCGATTGCCCCGAATTTATACCACGGCTGGTCGATCCGATTTTTGAGAATAGGTACGATTTCGTGATCGGTTCGCGCACCGGCGGAAAACGCGAGCCAGGCAGTATGAACATGCAGCAACTCTTCGGCGGCTATCTTGCTGGGTTTCTAATCCGCACAATTTATGGCGTTCGCTACACCGATATGTGTCCTTTCCGAGCAATTCGCCGCGATTCGCTGCAAACGCTCGGAATGCGCGAAGAAACCTACGGTTGGAATCTGGAGATGCAGATGAAAGCGGCCCGCGGCGGGTTGCGCATTCTCGAAGTGCCGGTTGATCATCGCTGTCGCAGGGGCGGCGTCTCGAAAGTTTCTGGAACATTGCGCGGCACATTCGTCGCGAGTTTTCGGATTCTGGCGACATTTTTGAAAATTGCGCTGGCTGGAACATAGGCTTGTAGTCTGTGCGCCCAGCGGAGTTGCACTCCGCTGACCCGCGGAGAATAGCAGACAGGTCCCTTGCAAACCAACAGCGGAGTAGAAGTCCGCTAGGCGCACAGACTGAAAAGTCTTTGTTCCGATTCTGGACCACCGTGCGACGTCAGAAGTATAAAGCAAGCGCTTGGCACACGCGCCTCTACAACTCATAGTCGCGATTAATGATGAGCCGATCCAAAGTAGCGCTTTGTGGTCTCTTCGCGGGGCTCGTTGCTGGAATTGCCATGACCTTCGCCATGCTTCTGCTGGCAAGGGTCTTTCAAATCGCGACTCCGCTAGTAATTCTGGGCGATCGCCTCAGCGTCTTCATCTCGCCGAAACCGTTCTTTTGGATTATGGGCCGCGTAGGCGGTTACAATCATTTGAAACAGCTCGGCGTCGGCTCCTCCATCCTCGGACAAATTCTGGTCGGCGCGCTTGGAGGAATTGTTTACGGAATGGTCGGTCGCAAACGACAGCAGCGCATTGGGTATCGCTGGACCTTTCTAATTTTCGTAGCGCTGCCCTTAGTGGTCAGCGCGACCCTGTTGTGGCCGGTGCTCGGGACCCATTACGGGGGAATGCCAATCGATGCGGCGCGTTTGATCACGCTGCTCGGACTGGCGATTTCGTTTCTCCTCTTCGAGCGCGTTCTTGTGCTTGGCTTCGATTTTCTAACGAGTCGTGGACAAGAGAAGACGGCGGCGTCACCTGAATTTTCGCCCCATCTAGGCCGGCGCGCGTTTTTGTTTGGAACGCTCGGTCTTCTCTTCGCCGGTGGAGGCGCGGCCATCGCGCGCAAGCTTTTCCGCATCGCCACCTTCAGCTACGATGGCACACAATATAAAGGCGAGGGCGTCCAGCCGATTACCCCGAATGATCAGTTCTATTGTGTGACTAAGAACGTCGTCGACCCGCGGGTGGACGCAGGGCTCTGGCATCTTGAAGTGACCGGACTGGTGCAGCATCCGCGGACCTACCGGCTCCTAGATTTCAAGACAATGGAGATGGTCGATCAGGAAACGACCTTGATGTGCATCAGCAACGGACTCGACGCCGGCCTGATGAGTAACGCGGTTTGGCGCGGAATTCCGATGGCGGATTTGTTGCAGGCAGCCGCTCCGCTTCCCGGGGCGGAGAGAGTGCGGCTGCACGGCGTCGATAATTACACCGACACCGTTCCGTTCCAGAAAGCAATGAACCCGACCACGCTCGTCGCCTTCATAATGAATGGAGCAAAATTGCCGGATCGACATGGGTTTCCCGCGCGCGCCATCGTGCCTGGTTATTTCGGCGAGAAACATGTGAAATGGCTCACGCGCATCGAAGTTACCAAGGCGGAGGCGAAAGGTTTTTACGAAACACAAGGCTGGGGGCCAAATTTCATCGTCCCGACGCGATCTCGGATCGACATTCCTTATAACGAGTTGTGGATTAGGATAGCTGATGCGACGAAGGGCCTTCCGGTCAAAGGCGTCGCTTTCGGCGGCGACCGTGGAATTTCCCGAGTGGAATTCAGTTCGGATGATGGCGAAAGTTGGGATGAGGCGAAGATCCATTATCCCGGAACGAAATTAACCTGGGCGCTCTGGAGTTTTAATTGGGAGCCGGACGAGGCCGACGATTACAATCTGGTAGTGCGTGCGACCGATGGCGAAGGTAAAGTACAGGAGTTTGAAGAAGGTCGTGCGTTCACATCCGGGATCACCGGGTTTCACAAGATTATTGTTCACATTTTTGGTTGAATGCGGCTCCCTCATCCCGAGCGAAAGCCGAGGGATTCCGATGAAGTTACTTTAAAGCTTCCGCGGCGGGATCCCTCGACTGTTGCTCGGGATGACAGCGTGCACTTCTTAGCGCAACATTGGCTCTGCTGATGAGTACCAAAGACCACGTTTTCACCCTCGGCATCGAGGAGGAATTTGCCATCGTCGATCCCGAGACGCGGCAGTTGCGCTCGCACATTCACGAAATTCTCGAAGACGGCAAAGTTACCCTCAAAGAGCAGATCAAGCCGGAGATGCATCAGTCGGTGGTCGAGCTGGGCACGGAAATTTGCCGCGACATCGACGATGCCCGGATGCATGTGACGGAGCTGCGCAGTCGTCTGGCCGCGTTGGCCGCGCGCAGCAAACTCAAGATTGCGTCGGTTGGCACGCATCCATTTTCACATTGGCGCGACCAACTCATCACTCAGGGCGAGCGTTATCAGGAAATTGTGCGCGACATGCAATTGCTGGCCCGCGCTAACCTCATCTTCGGCTTGCATGTGCACGTGGGAATTCCCGATCGCGAAACCGCCATCCATGTGATGAATCAGGCGCGCTATTTCCTGCCTCACATTTACGCGCTTTCGGTCAACTCGCCTTTCTGGGTGGGACACGACACCGGATTGAAAGGTTATCGACTAAAGGTGTTCGAGCGTTTTCCCCGCACCGGCATTCCTGACTCGTTCGAATCGCTTTCTGAGTACACCGACTACTGCAACCTTCTCGTGAAAACCGGTTGCATCGATAACGCTAAGAAAATTTGGTGGGATATCCGGCTCCATCCTTTTTTCGACACCCTTGAGGTTCGGGTATGCGACGCACAATCGCGGGTGGACGATACTCTCGCCATCGCAGCGCTCATCCAGGCGTTGATTTCAAAACTGCACAAGTTGCTCCGGCAAAATATCACTTTCCGGATTTACCGGCGTCGTTTACTCGATGAAAATCGCTGGCGCGCCTCGCGCTATGGGATCGATGGCAAGCTCATCGATTTCGGCAGGGAACGCGAAACGGAGACGCGCAGTCTGATTCACGAGTTTATCGAGTTCGTAGCCGATGAGGTAGCCGAACTGGGCAGCCGGCGCGAGATGAACCATATCGAGCGAATTTTGCATGAAGGGACAGGCGCGGACCGCCAGCTTGCTGTCTGGGGACACACCCAGGATATCAAAGCAGTCGTCGATCATATCGTCGCCGAGACTTACGAAGGCTTAAGTGAAGTAGAGCCGGCGGCAAAAACAACAGTTGCGCTTTAATGGGAGCGGCGAAAAAGAAACCGCCGATGTTTGTTTGACCGATTTGGGACTCGCCGGGGTGACAAGCAGTAGGAATCCTCTCACCACGGAATCACTTTTCGATCCTGCAAAAATTTGCCGGTGAGATTTTGCGGGGCCTCGGCCGAAAGCCAGACAATCCCGTCTGCGCCTTCTTCGACCGAGCGTGTCGCGTTGGTCCCACCCATATCGGTGCGGACCCAACCCGGACAAACTGAATTCACCGCGAATTTCGGCAGCGCCGCAGCTAGTTGGGAAGTCACTCCATTCAAAGCCGTTTTGGAAATGCAGTAGACCGGCGACCAGCCATCCGCGCCATCGTGCAATTGTCCGCCGCTACTCGAGACATTGACGATCCGCGGCGCTGATGACTTCGCGAGCATCGGCTGAAAGGCTTGCGCGACCAATAGAGGTCCGAGCGCGTTGGTCCGCATCGTGGTTTCGAATTGTCCCGGTGTTGTTTTTAAGATTGCATCGTCGCCGTCAACGATGACGCCAGCGTTATTCACCAGGACGTCGAGATGGTCGATCGTCTTCGCCAATTCCGACGCTGCTTCGCGAATGCTCCCGTGATCGGAAACATCGATCTTCAAAAACTTTGCCGCTCTTCCGATTTTCAGCGCCGCGGCGCGACCGGCCTTCTCATTGCGCGCGCCGACAAACACGCGAAAGCTTTTCTCCGCCAGCTGTCGCGCAACCTCGAAACCGATTCCTTTGTTTGCGCCGGTGATAAGCGCGATTTTTTCGGCCTTTGCCATCACGCAAACTCGCGCGCAGCGCTATCGATCGCAACGTCATCCCGAGCCCAAGTCGAGAGGTCCCGCCGCGCAAGCTTTCAGGTCACTTCCACGAGATCCTTCGACTTCGCTTCGTTCAGGATGACGAAGAAATCAGCCTTCGCAGCGTCTTCAAATTCACCACGTCTTCCTTCAGTTCTTTTCCTTTCGGCGTCTCCAGCACTTTGGGGATTCTGCGGAAACGTGGTTCGTTCATGAAAAAACGAAACGCTGCCAGGCCGACTTCGCCTTTGCCGATGTGCGCGTGCCGATCGACGCGCGAGCCACGCGCAGCTTTGGAATCATTCAAGTGAATTGCCGCCAGCCGGTCCCGCGCCTGCGGGATAATCCGATCGAATTCGCGAAATGTTTTTTTCGCCGCAATCTCAGAGCTGATGTCGTAACCGGCAGCAAAAATGTGAGCGGTATCGAGGCAAACGGAGAGTCGTTCCGGTTCGCGCACATTGTTAATGACATGCGCAACCTGCTCGAAGCGATGACCAAGACATGAACCCTGGCCAGCCGTGGTTTCGAGCGCGATCTTCGTTTTCACCTTTGGAATCACCCGCCAGATCGCATCGATCGACGCAGCGATTTTCTCCAGCCCGGCTTCTTCACCCGTGCCGAGATGTGCGCCCGGATGCATGACGAGAAAGGGCAGCTCGAGTTGATCGGCTCGAATCAACTCCTCGGCTAGCGCGCGCAGCGAATTGGCGTGAAACTGCGAATTGGTGGCGGCGAGATTGATCAAATAATTCGCGTGCGCAAACACCGAAGCCAGTTGCCGGCGTTGCCGGTGATCAAGAAAAACGCGAATTTCTTCAGTGGACAATGGCCGAGCGAACCACTGCATGTTGTTTTTCACGAAAATTTGCATCGCGGTGCAATTGATCGAACAGGCGCGCTCGATCGCCAGGTGTACACCGCCGGCGATCGACATATGAGCGCCCAAAAGAATCTCTGATTGTTGATTGCTGATTGCTGATTTTTTGTCGCGCGAAAAATCTCTTCGCGGCTGCGACTTACTCTTCATTCAGCAATCAGCACTCAGAAATTAGAAAATTTTGGGGTGCCAATCCGGCTTTTTCAGACTGCCTTCGGCTTTGTATTCGAAAAATTTATAGAGCGGAGTAAGGACGAAGCCGGCTCCGCTGGCATCAATGCGGACGTCGAAATCGATTTTGTCATCGAGAAAATGCGCGTTACCCTGCCCCACCATGCCAAAGGTGCCGCCATCGACGTGAAAATCCGAGGTGCGGATAACGCCATCTTTGATTGTGAACGACATATTCGCTTTACGTGCCACGCGATAACCCACGCCCGGCATGATCTTGTTGAGAATGTCCGAAAGCGGGCCAAAGAGCGGGATGGCAAAGACATCGCCATTGCGGACTTCCACCTCGCCCTTGCCGTTCATCGTTCGCGCGTCGCTCCCGGTCCCCGTCCATTCGTAGTGACCGTTCATTAATCCGACTGCGGTTTTGTATTTGAAATAGAGATCGGTCAGTTTTGGAAAATCGACGTGATCGACTGTCATCGTCGCCCGGTAGCGTTGATCGTTTTTTGCGAGAGAAATGTCTGCTCCACCCCGCACTGTGCCCGAAAAAATCGCGCCGTTTAATTCGGAGATTTGGAGCCGATCATCGGTCAGGAGTAACTTCGCGTTGATGCGGTCGAATGGCACCGTTTTGTCCAGAAAAACGTAATCCATCCCGCCCGGTGAATCGACATCGATTTCGAGGCGCGTGTTTTTGCCGCCGCGAAATTGATAGACACCGCTGGTGGTAATCGTAGGCGGCTTTTGAAATTTGTAGGGTGTAACGACCTTCAGCAATTTCGGATCAATCCAGTAAATTGTTTCCGTCGGTCGCAAACCCGAAACGACGTTCGACAAGCGCGTCTCGTGATGCGCGAAATCGTAGACAAATGTTCCGGTGGCAACGCCCTCGTCTCGTGCCACTCGAAAATTCTCGTAGGTGACCGCGCCATCCCCGAAATGAACGTTGGCCGAGGCGCTATTGAAGCCAATGGTGCGAAAACGACCGCGCTCGAGTTGCAAAGTGCCATCCCCTTTCCAACTTGCGGCCGCGGCGCTCGGCCCGCGAATGCTCAGATGGACATTAGAAGCATGCGGCCAATCCCAATCGTTCACGAATTCGCGCATGTCGGCCGGTGCGAGAGAACGAAGCGCATTGGCGTCAATCGTACTGGCGAGGTCGATCCGAAAATCATTCGGCGCATCGAGCAATCGCCCCACTAACTCGCCGCTTTGATGCCGCACATGAATGTCGCGCACCATTGTGCGCTCGCCGTCCCAGGAAAATTCGGCATTCGCGCTTAGAAATGGAATGCCCTTGTAAGCGAACCGGTCGAGCACGGCGTGGCCGATGGCCTGCCAGCGCGGCTGGCCCTCGCCCAATTTCGCAGTTCCCGAAATCTCGAAGCGCGGCGGCGCCAGAAAGGTTATATCGGAAACGAGGCGCGAGAGTCCGAAGCTTTCGAGCAGCGCGCCCAGATTTAGACTGCTGCGCGCCTGAAACTCAAGCGCATCGTCCGGTCGTCGCCAAATTGCGCTGGCGCTAAATGCGCCCAGATCATCCTGCAATTCGCATTGCCTGAGGCTCAGGGTTTGATCGGCGAACTCACCTGCCATCGTCAGTCTTTGCGCCAGATAATTGCCGCGCTGCCAGGCTCCAGTCTGCAGCGTTCCTTCCACTCGTGCATTCTCCAGTTGCGCGACATCGCCGCTGAATTTGATCTGCAAATGCGGGCGCTCGGAGAATTTGAATTGGCTCAGCTCGCTCACCAATCGCTGTAAGATCGCGAGTCGCGTCTGCCATTCTTCCGCCGTTACTTCTTTCGACGGTTTGTAATCGTTCCGCTTGATCAGTTGTCCGGTCGCCGAAATGCGAATGTCAGAGAAGATTCCGTCCGCCTGGCTGACATAAATTTGTTCCGGCGGAAAATAAATGTGGGCATGCAAATTTTTGATTTGAGCATGCGGCGATTTCGGGTCCGCTCCTTCGGGCAAGGGCAATGTGACCTGGGCATTCCGAATATCGATTGCATTCAAGAAGGGCTGGCGTTGCAGCAACGCCGCGTAATTCACGTCTAACGAAATGCGACTGATCTCCGCGATAGTGTTTTCGCGATTTTTGTAATCGTAAATGCGAACATCCTGCGCGACCAGACCGCGAAAGGGATCGAGAGTCAGCCGCCGGACAGAGGCTTCGACGCCGTGTTTGTGCAATTCCTCAACCACGAGTCCGCGCCATTTCCGCCCGAACCCTTTCTTGGCCAGGTACCAGCCGCCGCCGGCCATCGCTCCCAAGGTCAGAACAACCAGAAACCGCGCTGTGGTAACGAGAAAGCGTCGCGCGAAGGTGCGCGATCGATCCGTCGCAGAAGCGAACGATTCTTGTGGCGGTCCCAGAATGGCTGGCATGAGGCGTTGAAGCGTTGAATGATTGGAGGGTTGCAGAGACTGTCGATGTAACGCTTTAACT
>QHRJ01000240.1 GCA_003220075.1 Verrucomicrobiota bacterium | reverse complement strand
GAGGGCGCGGCGCTGAGTCAGCGGCCCGCTCACTAACACGGTCACACACAGCAGCCACAGCGGAGCCCAAAGGTTGTCCGTCCGAAATTCGATCGAGACAAGATGATATCGTGCGTAAAGACCGACCAGAATCACAGCCCATACGCCGACTCGTCTTGAAAAAAGTGATACAGCAATCTGGTAGGTGCACCACGCCGCGACAAAATAGAGCGGCAGCACGATGAAGCGAATTAGATACAGAATTGTGGCACGATCGCCAATCAGCCCGAAAATCGGCGCAAAGAGGAGGTGAAACAGCGGCATGTGATTGTCGAACAGGTCGCGATATTGCACGAGCCCGTGGGCCCAACCCCAGATCACGTGAAGATGCTGCGATTCGTCGCTGTCAAACGCGTAGCGCGTGATGTGTATGACCCTGATAAGGATCATCAGTGCGAAAAGAACTGCCGCCACAATGAATTCCACCGGGCCAGACATTTCGAAATAAGCCGCGCCGCGCCGCGCAATCGATACGCGTCGTGTAGTTGGCTCGGGTGCTTGGTGGCGTGCCATTTCGCGATGAAAATCCATCTCGTTTTATTCCTGCCGGAGTTCTTTGGACGCGGTGCTGCAGCTGGACATCAGCATGTTAATCCATGCACGACCAATGGCAGCATGAAAAGCGGAATGCGCTATAATCAACTTCCTTGACTCCAACTTTACGCCGCTGGGCTAGTTTTACTCTAAGCCGCGCCGCGCCGCGAGATCATCGCGACCGCCGAGCCCGTGGTCTCTTCCAAGGGACAGCCTCGGCGCTTATGGCGCGCGTGCTGGCGATCTGCGTGAGCGTTATCTCAGTCCCGCTCACGATTGGCTATTTAGGGAACGAGCGTTACGGCGCGTGGGTGACCATTGTTAGCGTCGTTACGTTCTTGAGCATTACCGATTTCGGTCTTGCCGGCAGTCTGACTAACGCGATTGGGAAAGCCCAAGCCGAGGAGGACCATGCTCGCGGGCAACGTCTCGTGTCCTCTGCCTTACTGATGCTGTCGCTAATCGCTTCTGTGATCCTGATTGCCGCAGTTGTGCTTGCGCCTCGCATTGCCGCCTTGTTATTTCCAAATCTGCAATCGCCCGTCGCTCGGGCTGAGATCGTGCCCGCCGTGATGATTGCGCTGTCGATCTTTGCACTCAATCTTCCGCTGTTCGTCAGTTCGCGCGTGTTGGCCGCGCACCAGGAAAGCGCGCTCGCTAATGTTTGGAACATCATGGCGAGCCTCGGCAATCTTGCTGCCCTACTCGTGGTCATTTGGTTTCGTGGCGGCCTGCCATGGCTGGTGTTCGGTTGCTTTGGTTTCGGACTAGCCGCCAATATAGCCTGCGCCGTCTGGCTGTTCGGTATTCACAAGCCATGGCTGCGTCCGAGCCTCGCCAGTGTCGATCCGGCTTTCGTGAAAATTCTATTCTCCGATGGCTGGAAATTTTTCGTAATCGGCGTCGGCTGGATGGTCAACTGGCAAACTGACAACATGGTGATTGCGCATTTTCTCGGGGCTGCGCAAGTGACGCCGTATGCCGTTACTTTTAGCCTGTTCGCGATTGCAACGGGATTACAGACACTGGCGTATCCGAATCTGTGGCCGGCTTACACCGAAGCCCATGCGCAAGGCGATTACGAATGGATACGGAAAACTTTGCGCTCGAATTTCAAATTCAGTTTTTTCACTGCGACCGCGATTGTTGTTTTCCTGACAATCTTTGGCGGCGAAATCATCCGGCTTTGGGCTGGGGCAGCGGCTGTGCCGCCGTTTTCAGTGATCGTTTGGATGGCGCTTTGGCGGCTGATGCTGTCGACTCTTTTGGTTGGGAGTTGTCTCCTCAATGCGACGGGACATCTCAAAGGCATGACCATCTACGGCACGGCAACCGCCGTCTTGAATCTGGCATTGTCGATCCTGCTCGCAAAAATATACGGCATTACCGGCGTGATAGCGGCGACCGTGATTGCGTTCGCTGTGGCCAATTATCTTCCGACGTTTTTGGAAGTGCGAAGCGTGCTGCGAAAATGCCTTCATTAGTGTCTGCGATTCCCGCGCAATGAAAATCTTCATTGACGTGACCAGCTCCTGCCGGTCTGTGCAAAACACGGGGATGCAACGGATGACTCGCAAGATTTTTGGCGAGTTATGCCGGTTTACCGACGTGTATCCGATTTCCTGGAATACCGTTGGGAACTTCTACACCGAGCTCGGCGCTACAGAATATCGACTGCTTACGGATCCGTTCGGAGTCAATCCACATCCGATGGGTCGACCAGAATTTCGAGGCCAGGATCCCGCAACGGAGTTTTGGCGTCTCCTCCGGCGGCGGCGAATTAATATGAACGACGAAATTGGATCGAAGGATGTATTCTTTGTCCCGGATATTTTCCGTGATCGTCGCCGCAAGGCTTTGCCACATTTTCTAGAGCGAATTCGAGCGCGAAAGGTTGCGATTTTTCACGATGCGACTGATTTGCGGTTGACGTCCGTTTACGGCGACCGAAGCAGGAAATCGCGTCCTTATCTCGAAGCGCTCGCGCTTTTTGATCTGGTGATCTGTGTTTCCAACGAAGCACGTGATGACCTGCATTACTTCTGGCAGAAATATGGCTGTGAGCCTGCCAAGACATGCGTGGAGCCATGGCCCGGTGAATTTGAGAGTTTTGCAGGGGAAGCTGACCCGCCTCCGCCAACGGGTTACGGCGTGGCAAGCAGCTTGCCCTACAGCCAAAATACGAGCAGCAATCTCGTTGTTTACGTGAGTTCGTTCCATGGTCGAAAGAATCATCTCACTTTGCTGTGCGCTGCCGAAAAACTTTGGCAGCAAGGGTTAAAATTTGAACTGAAACTGATTGGTCGAAACGTGGGTGCGCCGTTTAACAGTATCGTGCGCGAAATTTGGAAGCTGCGAATGCGAGGACGCCCGTTGCGCTGGCTGCGGCATGTCGATGATCAAACCTTGTTGCGCGCCTATCGCGATTGCCGTTTTACCGTTTACCCCTCGCTGATGGAGGGATTCGGGCTGCCAATTGCCGAGAGTCTCGCGCATGAAAAACCATGCGTCTGCGGCGGGAACGGCGCACTTGGTGAGATCGCGCAAGGTGGCGGTTGTTTGATTGTCGATCAAACCAGCGAAGACGCGCTGGCGGCGGGCATCAAGAAGTTGCTGACGGATCAGGAAACGTATGCGCGTTTAACTCGCGAAGCCCGTACGCGAACGTTTCGATCCTGGTCGGACTATACCCAGAAGCTGCTCGAATATCTTTGCGTGACGACACCGCGAGAATCAGCTACCGCCGTTTGAGACATTTGGAGTTCGTTGTCGCGCATGACTGGCGGTGATCCGGCCGTCTTTCATTTCGTGGATCCAATCGCACGCTTCGGCGATCGCGGGATTATGCGTTGCGAGGAGCAAGGCTTTGCCGCGTTGGTGAACTAGATTCTGCAGCAGTTCGAACGCGCGCTCGGAGTTCCCAGTGTCGAGGTTGCCGGTGGGCTCGTCCGCCAGAATAACGCGTGGATCGTTCGCCAGTGCGCGCGCGATAGCAACACGTTGTTGTTCGCCTCCAGAAAGATGACGGCTGGGCCTTCGCAATTTGTCGCCCAAACCCACCGCCTGTAGCAGCTCAGCGGCGCGTTCGCGCATCTGTGCATCGGAAAGCTCGCCAAGCTTGCGCATTGGAATCATCACGTTTTCCTGCGTCGTAAAATCCTCCATCAAAAAATGAAACTGAAAAATGAAGCCGATGGACTTGCTCCGCTTCTGCGCCAGTTCGTCATCGTTTAGGTGCGATACCGGCTCGGAGTCGATCGACACTCGGCCGGCATCCGGCAGGTCGAGCAAACCGAGGACGTACAGCAAGCTGCTCTTGCCGCAGCCCGATGGACCCACGACGGCATGAACACTGCCGGCCTCGATCTCGAGCGACACACCGCATAGCGCGTGCACCCGTTCTTCCTCCTCGCCGAGGTAACGCTCGATGGCTTCGCAGCTGAGACAAATTTCCGAATTCATCTTGAACCGCGAATCGTGACAACCGGCGGCAACTCAGCGGCCCGTCGCGCGGGGACATAACTGGCGATGAAAACCGCCAGAATCGCCAGCAACGTTGCAAAGGCGTAATGGCGCCAATCCCATGTTACCAGAAAATAATTCGTGTAGAGCAGTCCGCGGAGACGAATGGGAATGTGCGACACGCCCCAGGTCATTAACGCGCCGAGCAGACAGCCGAGCAGCGCTCCGGCTGCAGCGATCAACGCGCCTTGCCACAGAAAGATCGCGCTGATATCGATCCGGCGATAACCCATCGAACGCAAAATTGCGATCTCCTTAACTTTCGCCAGCACCGACATGGTGAGGACATTAAAGATACCGAAGCCGGCCAGCAGGATGATAAGAGAAACCGTAATCGCCACGGACATCCTTAAGGTCAGGAAAAGTTGTAGCGTGCTTTCTTCGCGATCCTGCCAACTGATCGCGCCGTGCTGGAAGAGTGTCTCGAAATGTTCGGCCAATGCGGGGGCACGATCCGGATTGCGGAGTTTGTATATGATCATCGACGCGCCGGACGGTTGTTGCAGCAGAGCCTGAGCGACCCGTCCGTGCGAATAAATCCGCGTTGCGTCGATGGAACCAATCCCTGCGCGCGCGATCGCTGCCACGGTGAATCGCCAATACTCGCCGTTGGGCGCGAGCAATTGCACTGTGTCGCCGATGCCCGCCTGAAGAGTCTCTGCCAGGCGCGAACCGATGATGATCGAGCTGGTGTTGTTGCGAAAGTCATCAAAGTTCCCCTCAATCAATTGGTGAAGAATATCGGTGGTCTGCGAGTGCAGGGCGGGATCGATCCCGTAAAGATCGACTGTCGCGTTCTCAAATGCCGCGCGAGCGCTGAGGTTTCCGCGGAGGACCGGCGAACAGGAAACGACATTCGAAAATTGCCTGCTCACGCGCATGATCTCATTCGGATTACTGACACCTTGAAAATAGAGGCGGCGTCCCACGTTCCCCTCGGAATGTTTTGCAGAAACCATGAGCGGTTCGTAACGCGGCCGAAAACGCGATCTGACTACCAACGCGCCGTTGCTGCCAATTGTTGAGTTAATGAAGTAACTCGAAAATCCCTGGGTTTGGGCCTGCGTGCAGATAAAGATCGCGACGCCGAAAACCACACCGCTCAGGCTTAGAAGCAACGCCCGTTTGCGGTGCGTCAAAAAACGCAGCGCAATGTAGAACGAAGGCGTCATGGCGCCTGGGGTGGTGGCGGCACGCTAACCATTCGCTGCCGCACGGCCTCTCCCGGGCGGAATTTGTCCTGATCAGAAACAATCACGTGACTGCCTTCCTGAAGGCCGCTGGTCACTTCGGTGAAATCGAGCGTGCGAAATCCGACGCCGACTGTTCGAGAATGCACAATACCGCCGTTAACGATTAGTGCCTGGTCGACGAGAAGCGCGCGCGTGGGCACCAGAAGCGCATTTTGGTGTGTGCCCGTGATAATGTTCATTTCGCCGGTCATTCCGGCCATCAAATTATCGGGTGGCTTTTCCATCTCCAGCGCCACCGTGTAGCGCTGAGTGGTCGGATCGGCCGCGGGTTGAACCGACGTGACGCGCGCTGCAAAAGTTCGGGTCCGGTAAGCATATAGTTGCACCTTTGCTTGCATCCCCGGCTTCACTTCACCGACGTCTTCCTCATTCACTTCGCCGCGGACGTAATTTTTGCGGGACGAAACTGTGAAAAGCTCGTTGCCATCTGAGACCAATTCACCGTCGATTGTCTGCACATTTGTAAGCAGGCCATCGATCGGCGAGCGGACTTCCGCGCTCTTCATCTGGGCTTCCAATTTTTTCGTTGTTTCCTCAAGCGAATGGAGATTGCGGTCCCGCTCGATCCGCTCCGTCTCCACTGCGCCGCGCAACCGGTTTGCTTCGCTTTTTGCCTTTTGATATTCAACTGCGGGGACATTGCCCGAGCCAACCACTCTTTCGAGTCGCTGCAGATTGTCTTCGGCCGCCTTGAGCAACTCCGCTGAGGGCAGCGGAAGCGCAGCGCGATCCACGGCCGCCTGCAAATCGGTGCGCGCTTGTTTCAGCTGTCGCGCAGTTTCCTCGTCCGCGATCGTCGCGAGCAACTGATTCTTTTCCACGTTCTTGCCGATCGCGCCGCGTCCGGCGGAGAAAGGTTCCGCCAGTTGGATAAAGCCGTCGTTTTGCGCTCGAACTCGCACAACAAATGCCGGTTCAATCCGCACCGTCCCGTAAACGGCGGAGATCGCTGTGCCGCGGCGAACGGCGGCCACCTCCGCAACGGGCATTAGAAAGTAATACGCCGCCGCAAAAACCAGCACGAGCGCTGCACCGCCAACCCACAAAGCCCTTCTTGATTTCGGCAATTTCAATTTGGACAACTAGTCTGATGTCCCTGACGTTTTTTTGCAATAAACCACCGCTCACCCTGGTGGTCCTTGGTGCAGTTTTCGGCAGATGTTCAAACGAGCGTTATTCCCAAGACAGCTAGGCAATGGCACACATTCGATCTGAAATGTTGTAGCCTGTCCCGTAACCAAAAATCTACACAGTCGGCGCCAATTCTGCCGGGGTCACCGAGCCCGGCTACAGCTATCGCGACGGCGGAGTGTCGTAGGAAAATTGAAAATAGCGGCCGGTAGCACGATCCCACTCGGCTCTGGCCAAATTGTGTTGGTAAGTGGCATCCAGCAATCCGCTTTTCGTTTCCAGCAATCCGCTTTGCGTGATTCGATATTCTAGCGAAGAGACCAGACCGCTAGCCACATTCTCCTGGACCACACGCGCGCTTTCCTCTGCAGCCGCCGTCGCAGAGGCAAGCGATCTCTCGCGTTCTTCAGTTGTTCTAAGATCGTTTGCAATACGCGCGAGCGCGCGCGGGATGTTCGCCTCGAGTTTTTGGCACGTCAGCTCGTTTATTTCTCGTGCCGAACGCGCCTTCAGGATCGCGCCCCCGACTTTACCATTATCAAAGACGCGCCAAGTGTATGCAGCCCGCTCGCGGATCTCTGACCCAATAAAGTCCTGGGTCCTGCTCGTTGATTCCTGGCGATGGATGCCTGTGACGGGGACCCAGTCGCCGCGAAGGCCCCCAGTCGCCTCGGGATAATAATCGGCCGCTATGATGCGCTCATCTTCGTTGGCGGCGCGCACAAACAATCGCGCGAGTTTGACATCGGCCCTCCTCTCCAAGGCCGCCGCCGTTTCGGAATCAAGATCGACGTGCATCGGCATAAACTCCAGCTCGCCTTCAGGCGCGGGCA
>QHRJ01000353.1 GCA_003220075.1 Verrucomicrobiota bacterium | reverse complement strand
TCGAGCGAAGCCTTGGTGATCCCGAGTAACACCGGCACTGCCTCCGCCGGTTTGCCCCCCTGCTCGACCACCCGTTTGTTCTCATCCTCGAATTCGAGCTTATCGACCTGATCACCCCAGAGTAAAGTGGTATCGCCCGGATCGGTAATTTTGACCTTGCGCAACATCTGGCGCACGATGATCTCGATGTGCTTGTCGTTAATCTCGACACCTTGCAGCCGGTAAACTTCCTGCACTTCGTTGACCAGGTGCTCCTGTAAATCCTGCGGCCCGCACACTTCGAGAATTTCGTGCGGCACGACCGGGCCTTCGGTCATTTGCTGACCTTTCTTCACGAAATCGCCTTTGAAAACGATGATGTGTTTGGTCAGCGGAATCAGATGCTCTTCCTCCGCACCGGTCTCAACATCCTTCAAAATGAGACGGCGCTTTCCGCGGACAGTCCCGCCCATTTCAACGACGCCATCAATCTTGGCGATTTCAGCGGCATCCTTGGGACGGCGGGCTTCGAAAAGTTCCGCCACTCGCGGCAGACCGCCGGTGATATCTTTCGTCTTCGCTACTTTGCGCGGAGTTTTTGCGAGCAGCGCGCCGGCGCGAATCTTCTGCCCTTCCTCGACAATCACGTGCGCTCCCGCCGGAATCGAGTAACTGGCGAGCACTTCTTTTTTCTCGCCCACAATCACAATCTGCGGATGCAAATCCTCCTTGTGTTCGATAATGACCGTGCCCATCAAGCCAGTCGCTTCATCGACGTCGCGTTTAATTGTGACGCCCGCAATCATGTCGCGAAACTCAATTTTGCCGCCTTTATCGGTAAGAATCGGGACGTTGTACGGATCCCATTGCACGAAAGTCTCGCCCTTTTTCACTTCGGCGCCGTCTGGTTTCGAGATAACCGAGCCAATCACTACATTGTAGCGTTCGAGTTCGCGCCCTTCGGCATTGTGCACGCCGATGCTGCCGTTTTTGTTCAGCACGATCCAACTGCCGTCGAGCGCCTGCACCGTGCGAAGATCGTTGAACTGAAGGTGGCCATCATTCTTCGCCTTGATGATTGGTTGCTTGAAGGTTTGGCTTGCAGTTCCGCCGATGTGGAACGTCCGCATTGTTAACTGCGTGCCCGGCTCGCCAATCGATTGCGCCGCGATGATCCCGACTGCTTCACCCAGTTTCACGAATTGGCCGGTGGCCAGATTGCGTCCATAACACATCGCGCAAACCCCCCGCCCACACTCGCAGGTCAGAACCGAACGAATTTTTAATTCTTCCACGCCAGCGCGCTGCAAATTCGCTGCGATCTGTTCATCGATAAGCTGGTTCGCTTTCACCAGCTTCTTCTTTTTATCGACGGGATCGACAATGGTCTGGCAACTGACCCGTCCAATGATGCGCTGGGCTAAATCGACTACTTCTTCATCGCCCTCGTAAATGGAACGAACGGTGATCCCGTTCACTGTGCCGCAATCATCTTCATTGATGATCACGTCTTGCGCGGCATCAACCAGTTTGCGGGTCAGATAACCGGAGTCAGCCGTTTTCAACGCCGTATCGGCGAGACCTTTTCGCGCGCCATGAGTCGAGATGAAGTATTCGAGCACGCTTAAACCTTCGCGGAAATTGGAAGTGATTGGGCGCTCGATAATTTCGCCGCTCGGCTTTGCCATCAAACCACGCATCCCGGCGAGCTGACGCACCTGCTGGCGATTGCCGCGCGCCCCGGAATCAACCATCAGGTAAACCGGATTCAATTCCTTCCGTCCGTCGTTGTGTTCGAGGGTGCGGAACATGACGTTGGAGATTTCGTCACCAGCGTGCGTCCAGATGTCGATGATCTTATTGTAGCGCTCGCCATCGGTAATAATGCCTTTGCGATATTGTTGCTCGACCGTTTTGATTTGTTTGTACGCGTTATCGAGTTCGATCTG
>QHRJ01000239.1 GCA_003220075.1 Verrucomicrobiota bacterium | reverse complement strand
ACAATCTGCCAAATCGCTTCGCGGCGGCGAAATGGCTGATGTCATTTTCAACGGCGCCGAGTCCCGTAAGCCGCTCGGTTTTGCTGAAGTTTCGTTGAATTTTACCGAGTGCACAGAAGAGCTCGGGGTCGACTGGCATGAGGTACGGGTAACGCGACGAATCTACCGTGATGGCAATTCCGAATATTTCCTGAACAAAACCGGGTGCCGCTTAAAAGACATCCACCGTTTGTTCGCCGATACCGGCGTAGGTCGCGCCGCTTATTCCATCATGGAGCAGGGCAAGATCGACCTGATCCTGAGTTCGCGTCCCGAAGATCGGCGCAGCGTTTTTGAAGAAGCGGCCGGAATCACTAAATACAAAACGCAAAAGAAAGAAGCGCTCCGCAAACTGGAAGCGACAGAAGCGAATCTCTTGCGCATTGGCGACATCATTAAGGAAGTGAAGCGGCAGATTGGTTCGCTGCAACGACAGGCGGGCAAGGCGCGGCGATATCAGGCGCTGCATGCGGATCTGCAAATGCTCGACACTCATTTTTCACATCGCAAATTGCAGAGCCTCGAGCAGGAACTCAACGAATGTACCACCGAGATCGCGCGCGTATCGGACAGGGAAAAGGCAACGCGCAACCAGATCAACGAGGGCGAAGCGAAGCTGGCGGCGGCGCGCCGCGAACTTGACGCTGCAGACGAAAGGATCACTGACGCGCGGGCCAAAGTGCAGCAACTCGAAAATGAGATCGCATCGCATCGTCACCGGATCGAGTTCAACGAAAAACATGCCGTGGAGTTGCGGCAATGGATTGAACGCAGCCAGCGCGAGATCGAATCGGCGGAAACAAAACTGCATGAACAAAACGCGGAAATCGAATCCGCCAATGCGCTGGTGGAGGAGACGGCACGATTGCTTGAGCAAAAGAACCAACGACTCGAGCAGTTGACCGAGGACGCCAGCAGGCGGCGTGAAATTTTTCACGCCTCGGATCAGAAGCTACGCGATGTGCAGATGAGTTTGTCGAAAGACGAACTGCGACTGGCGGCCATCGCGGAAGATCTGCGCGAATTGCGCGAACGGCGGGATGTGACCAACCGCGATGCAGAGACGCGCCGTGCCAGGATCGAGGCGGCTGGCGCGGGCCACAAAACGTTGCATGCCAAAGTGACAGAGGCCCGCGCCGCGACCGAAGCGGAACGGCAAACGGTTGAGCAACTTTTCGCGCGTGTCCGTTCGCAGGAGGAAGCGTTGCGCCAGAACCGGAGCGCGCTGGGCGAAGTCGAGAAAAAATTAGCCGCAATCGACCGAACCATCGCCGAAAAAGAATCTCGTCACGAAGTTTTGCGTCAACTCAATGAGGAAGGCGAAGGACTGGCGCAAGGTTCGCAAGCGTTGTTGAAGAGTAAAGAGTTTGAATTTGCTGGCGCGCTGGCGGCCCAGCTCGACGTTTCGCATGAATTCGTCCCTGCGATCGAAGCTGCGTTGGGCCGAAATCTGCATGCGTTGGTTTTGCGCGACAACGCGCGCGCAGCGGAAATCGTTTCTTATTTGAATGAACAACAGTTGGGTCAGGCCGCACTCGTTCTCGAACGAATCGACCATCGCGATCGTCCGGCTTCTAAAGATTTGCCGCAACATGCGATCGGCTGGGCCGCTGATAAAGTGCGCACGCCGGGCCCGCTCGAGGCACTGGTGAAGGGTTTGCTCCATAACGTCGTGTTGTTTGAAAATTTGGAGAAGGCGCTGAATGCGGTCGCGAAAAATCCCGAGCTCGCGGCCGCCACTTTGCGCGGCGAATACATCTCGTATGAGGGAATTCTCTTCGGTGGGAGTGGAAAGGTGCGGACTGACTCGTTGCTTGAGCGCAAGGCGCGGATCGATGCGATCGCGATCGAGCTCGGGCAGGTGAAACGCGAACAGGCCACGGTCGAGCAGCAGCGTGTTGCGCTGGAATCACAGATCGCCACGGGCATGACGGCACTGGAAAAGGCCGTCGCCTTACATCAGGAGGCACAGCTCGCACAAACCGCATCGGCGTCGAAAATTTCCGAACTGGAACGCGAACAGCATTCGGCGGAGCGCGAACTAGAGTCGCTCGAATTCGAACGCTTAACTCTTGAACGACAGATCGCAGCGGCAGACGCGCAGATTCAGGAGTTCGAGGAGCAAAGCGCGCAACTTGAAGAAAAGACCGCTCGCGATCGAAAGGAGACTTGCCTCCTTCAAACGCAACGGGACCAGGCATTGCGCGAGGAAGAAGAGGCGAATGTGCGGTTGGCGGAGTTGCGCATCGCGACCGCCACGCACGAGCAGAAACATCAGAATTTGCTAGCGCAGCGCGCACCAATGCTGGCGCGCCAGACTGAGCTTTCGGAGCTGATGGCAACGCGCGAACAGCAAAGACAGGAATGCACCCGGCGCGAAGCGGAGATTTGGAAATTGGTGGCTGTGCGCGCCAGCCAGTTGGAAATGATTAACTTCGATGAACGCGGACTACGAGCCGTGCGCGACCGTTTGAGCGAATTACAGGAGAAACGCGGGACCCATTCCGTGCGGCAAACGCAACTGCAACTTCAGATCGAACATCTGGCTGAACACGTGATGGAACGTTATCGGGTTGATTTGCGTCAGTTCGAGCCCGACACGCCGGCACACGAAAAAGTTCTGCAGGCACAGTTAAAGCGTGTAAAGGAAAAAATGGAACCTGTAGCCGCGGCCGCGACTACAGAAGAAGATCAGCAAAAAGTCATCGCCGACCTCGCGAGCCAGCTCGAAAACATGGGCCCGGTCAATCTTGAGGCGGTTCAGGAATATGATGAGCTGGAAGAGCGTTATCGTTTTCTGGAAACGCAGAATACCGATCTGACGAATTCGCGTCGCGAACTGCTTGATGTCATTGCCCGGATTAATTCCACCACGCAGGAACTTTTCGCCGAAACATTTGCGCAAGTGCGAGTGAATTTCCGGGAGATGTTTGCCGAGCTTTTCGGTGGTGGCCGCGCCGATTTGCAGTTAATGGATGAAAGCGATGCGCTGAATTGCGGAATCGAAATCATCGCCAAACCGCCAGGCAAACAATTGCAAAGCATCTCGCTTTTGAGCGGAGGCGAACGGACGATGACGGCGGTCGCACTCTTGTTCGCGATCTACATGGTGCGCCCGAGTCCGTTTTGTGTACTCGATGAAATGGATGCGCCGCTCGATGAATCCAACATCAATCGATTTATCAAGGTGCTGGAGCGGTTCGTCTCGCAAAGCCAGTTCATCATCATCACCCATAACAAGCGCACCATTGCCAAGGCCGATATTCTTTACGGCGTGACGATGGAAGAGCGCGGGGTAAGCAAACTGGTAGGAATGAAGATGACTCCGCCCCGAAAGGCGGAGGAAAACGGCGCGAGCGCACCAGTTGAAGACGCGACGCAACGACATTTTGCGATGGCGGAGGAAGATTCGCGCGTCAGCTCGGTCGCCGCACGTTGACTTTTGGGGAGCGCCGGCTGCCAGCCTGCACTTTTCGGCAGCTTGCCGAAAAGCCTTTTGCGGAAGCAACTTGTGTGTGCTGACATTTGTCGCCGGCAAAGCTGCCGGCGACGGCAGGCTCGCAGCCTGCGCTCCTCAGATCAGCTTCGGGGCGACGCGGAGACTTCGGATCACCGGTGTAAAACGCGAAAATTTTTTGCGCAGCCGCCCTGATGTTGGCTACAATCGTCCGATGCTGCAAACGGCGCGCCCAAAGAAGAAATCCCAACCGAAAGCGCCGGTCCACGAAAAATATATCGAGGCGTTTCGCTGGATATTGCTGACGCGAACGTTCGAAGAAAAACTCGCCAGCATGTATCGCGGTGGCCGGATCACCGGCGGCGTTTATGTCGGCAAAGGTCAGGAAGCAGTCAGTGTCGCTTGCGGAATTTTCTTGCAGAAAGGGGACATCTTCGCGCCCCTCATTCGCGACCAAGCCGGCCGCTCGGCCTTTGGCGAACCGCTGGTCGATGTCGCGCGCACCTATTTCGGTTCGCGCACTGGACCGATGCGAGGACGCGATGGCAACATTCACCGCGGTAGCCCGCGCGACGGCCAGCTCGCCATGATCAGTCATTTGGGCGCGATGGTTTCCGTGGTAGTCGGCTCGCTCATGGCGAAGCGCGGCCGGGGTGAGAAGAATTTTATCGGGCTAACGACAATTGGGGAGGGCGGAATGCAAACCGGCGCCTCCCATGAAGGAATGAACATCGCCGCCGTTGAGCACGTGCCGCTGGTCGTGGTTGCAACCAATAATCATTACGCCTATTCCACTCCGAACGATCGCGAGTTTGCCTGCGCCAACCTGGTCGATCGCGCCCGCGGTTACGGCTTCGAAGGTTATGAACTGGATGGGACTGATCTGGCACAGTGCCTCGACGTGATCGGCACGGCGGTGAAACGCGCCCGCGCTGGTCGCCCACCGCAGCTGGTCGTCGCATCCATCCTGCGCCTGGCCGGTCATGGCGAACACGACGATTTTAGCTACGTCACTGACGATATTCGAAAAGAACCATTCGCGATTGATTGTTTGCAACGCGCGGATGCATTTATCAAGGAGCGCGAGCTGGCCGACGCCGGAACGCTGCAGCGCTGGCGGGAGGAAGCGGCGGAGGAAGTCGAAAATGCTTTCAGCGCCGCGCAAAAAGAACCGGTGCCCACCGGCGAAGAAGAAGATTGGTGCGCGATTTCGACGCGCGATTTGGTGGACGCGATTGAATGACGAAGCTCAAAGGAAATCCGAACGCTCAAATGACGAACGACAGCGCGCGTGGTGCTGCAGGTTCGTCTTTCGTCATTCATTCGTCATTCGTCATTTGTCATTCGTCATTTTCTTCATGAGCATCACTTATCTCGAAGCCATCCGCGAAGCGCAGGCGAAACTTTTGCGCGATGACAAACGCGTTTTCATTTACGGGCAGGATGTGGGCGGGAGTTTCGGCGGCGCGTTTAAGGCCACCAAAGGACTGGCGAAGGAGTTTCCCGGCCGCGTCTTAAACACGCCAATTAGCGAAGACGCCATGGTCGGCACGGCCATCGGTGCCGCGCTTGAGGGTATGCGCCCGATCGTGGAAATGCAGTTCGCCGATTTTTCCAGCATTGCCCTCAATCAGATTCTCAACAACGCCGGCACGCATTACTGGCGCACCAATATTCCAGTTCCAATCACGGTGCGGTTGCCCTCAGGCGGAACTAAAGGAAGCGGGCCGTTTCACTCCCAATCGATGGAATCCCTTTACGCGCATTATCCGGGATTGATCGTGATGACGCCGGCGACGGTGGAAGACGCTTACACCATGCTGATCGACGCGGTCGCGATTGATGATCCGGTGGTTTACTGCGAGCACAAATACCTTTACTACCATCTCAAGGCCGACAATTTGCCGAACGACCGAATGGCAGTTGGCAAAGCTCGGATCGCGCGAACCGGACGCGATCTAACAATCGTTAGCTATAGCGCGATGTTGCATGAATCTTTAAGCGCGGCCGAAGAAATTGCGAAGGAAGGGTTCGAAATCGAAGTGGTCGATCTGCGCACAGTGAAACCACTCGATACTGCCACCGTGCTGGCCTCGGTCGCGAGAACGGGCCGACTTTTGGCGGTTGGCGAATCTTTCCCCTGGGGCGGCGTGACCGCGGAAGTCATTGCGCGCGTCTCGACCGAAGGGTTCCATTTGCTCGACGCCGCGCCCGCGCGGGTGAACGCGAAGGATACTCCCATTCCCTACCATCCCAATCTCTGGTCGACGCACCGGCCCAGCGCCAAATTGATCGCAACGAAAGCGCGACAACTGTTACGCGAATGAATTTTATGATCCTCTTTACAGATCGTCATCCTGAGCCAAGCGAAGCGCAGTCCAAGGATCCCGCGGCGTTACCTTTAAGCTTGCGCAACGGGATTCCTCGACTTGGCTCGGGATGAACTGATTTTTTATGCCCCAAGTTCCAATCATCATGCCACAGCTCGGCGAATCGATCGCCGAAGCAACGATTGTCTCGATCAACGTGAAGCCGGGCGAAAAAGTCACCGCTGATCAGGAAATCATCGAGGTCGAAACCAATAAGGCCGTCATGGGCGTGACGACACCATGCGCGGGCGAAATCGCGAAAATCGATGCTCAGGTAAAGGAAACGTATCCGATCGGCGCAGTGCTCGGTTACATTGAAGCGAGCGAAAAAGACGCGACTCGATTCGCCAAACAAGCGCCGCCGCCCGAAGTGCAGCGCGAAATGACCGAGGAAATTCCGGGACGAAACGAAGAAACTGCAAAGGCGGAAAAGACCAAAGGCAACGGCGCCAGAGCAAAAGTCTCGACCGACGGATTGCCCGTTCCCGCTGCCGCGAAAGGGGCGGGATTTTTGTCGCCGCGCGTCCGTGCGCGAATGGCGGAGTTGCAATTAACCAACGCCGATCTCGCTGGTATTGCAGGAACAGGCAGCGGCAATCGCGTTACGATTAAGGATCTGGAAAATTATTTGCACCAGATAGAATCGCAGGCAACGAGCGATGCTTCGGCGATTCGCGCGGGAGTCGCGGATGCGATGCGTCGCAGCTGGTCCCGGCCGCTGGCGACGATCGGGTCGTCGGTGAATCTCGATCCTGTTCTAACGGATCGTAAACAACGGGACCCCAAACCCGGTCCTGCGCTTTATGCGTTGCGCGCTCTGGCGCTTGCCCTCGCGGAAAATCCGGCCGCGGCCGCGAAGTTGATCGGCGCGCGCGTCCTGCAATCGAACACGATCGACATCGGGCTCGCGATTGAAGCGCAGGATGGAATCATTGTGCCGATCATCCGCAACGCCGATAAAACGTCGCTCGCTGATCTGACAATGAAGTATGAAGAGCTAGTTTCACTCGGACGTTCCCGCCGGATTTCCCCCGAGATGCAGAGCGGCGGAATCGCAGCAGTCTCGAATTTCGGCACCTTCGGAGTGGAATGGGGCACGCCAATTCCCCTGCCCGATCAAACCATGATCCTCGGTTTGGGTGTTGGAAAAAAGACGCCGCGCTGGGATAAATCGAAATCAGAATTCGTTCCCGTGACCGAAGCTCAAATTACCTTGAGCTTCGATCATCGAAGCCTGGATGGTGGCGGCGCCGGCCGATTGCTAAAGCGCGTGATCGAATTGCTGGAAAGTCCGCAGGCGCTTTAACGCAACCGCGTCATCCTGAGCGAAGCGCAGCGAAGTCGAAGGATCCCGCCGCGTAACCTTTCTGGTATCCCAACGGGATCCCTTGGTCCGAGCCGGACTGGCGGTTTCGCTCGGGATGACCGTGAAGGTAAAGCGGCATCGTGAATTGAACAATTTGCACCGACACCTAAGCAGACGACATTTAGAGTGGTATTTAACAACATGTACGAGAACACCGAATTCAGCACCAGTCGCGACATTGAAGCGATCCAAATCCCGGCGGGGACGAAGATCACGATTCCGGCGGGAACGCCCGGCGTGATCACCCAATCCTTAGGCGGTAGTTACACCGTCGCAACGAACTTCGGTTTGTCCCGCGTCGCGGAAAAAGATGGTGACGCCCTCGGATTAGAGAAGAGCGAATCGCAGCCAACAGCATCCACGAACGGAGCGAAAGATGGTCAGGTCTCCGAGGAAGATGTTTGGAACCAATTGCGCCAATGTTATGACCCGGAAATTCCGGTGAACATTGTCGATCTGGGATTGGTTTACGATTGCAAGCTGACGAAGAAAGACGACGGCAGCACGCGGGTGGATGTGAAGATGACATTGACCGCGCCGGGCTGCGGAATGGGACCAGCCATCGCACACGACGCCCAAAGCAAGATTTTGACAATCGACGGCGTGGATGAAGCCGACGTCCAGCTCGTTTGGGATCCGCCGTGGAATCAGAACATGATCAGCGATGCGGGCCGGATGAAGCTGGGCATGATCTGACGTAGAAATCTACATACCACGTCGCAACCTTCTGAGGAGCGCAGGCTGCCAGCCTGACCTTTTCGGCAGCTTGCCGAAAGCTTCTGCGTTTTTGCACAAGATAGCTTGCACCATCGTCGTCCACTCGCGAGGTCCCTCCGAAAGCATGCGGGGTTCGGGATGACAGGTGCGGAGCTTGATATTGAACCCCGATCGTTGATCGGATCCCGGCCACAAAGAAAATGCCTGAATCAATTGACACTGACTCTGCCGATTCTATAATCCTGCGCTCGCGTCCGGAAAAAACACACATTTTCTCATGCCCTCTACTGAAATCATTCTGACTGACAATGTCCCCGGGCTCGGAGCCGAGGCGGACATTGTGAAAGTGCGTCGCGGTTATGCTCGAAACTATCTTTTGCCGCGCGGCAAAGCGCATGAGGTAACGCCGGCGACCCTGCGTCAGCTGGAGAATTTGAAAAAGAAACGGGCCGAACGCGAAGCCCGCGAGTTGAATGGAGCGGAGGAACTGGCCCGCCGCATCAATAAATTGCGGGTGATCTTTAAACTCGAAACCGGCGAGACCGGCAAAGCGTTCGGTTCGATCACGGCGCAGGATATCGTGACGCGATTGAAGAATGAGATCGGCGATGAAATTGATCGTCATAAAATTCATCTCGAACATCCGATTAAGACCACCGGCGAACATGAAGTGGCGATCAAGTTGCACCACGACGTGACGGTGAATTTCAAATTTGAAGTAAAATCAGCGCATGAGGAGCCGGCTAAAGCAGTGGAACCGGCCGAATTGGCCGAGCCTGCTCCGAAACGAGGATTATTCCGAAGACGCAAATAAATGCCGAGCTCTCAGGGAAGCGGTCCTGAGAAGCCTCGTAAGACAGCGGGAAATGGCGCTGACCGAGGCTTGGCGCAGCAGAGTGGCGGAAGAGTTTTTCAGAACTCGCCCACAGGTTCGGCACAGGATATTCACCGCGCCCCACCTCATAGCGTCGAAGCCGAGCAGGGCGTGCTCGGCTCGATGTTGATCGCGCCGCAGGACGTCATCCCGGAATGCGTCGAAAAAATCAAAGAGGAATACTTTTACGTTCCGGCACATCAAACTGTCTTTCGCGTTCTGGTCGAACAATGGAGCGCGGGCCAGGCGATTGATCTCATTACCTTCACCCAAACATTGCGTGACCAAAATGTGCTCGAAACAATCGGCGGCGCTTCGTTCGTGACGAGTCTGTTCACCTTTGTCCCGACGGCCGCGAATGTTGAATACTACCTCGAGATCGTTCGGGACAAATACGTCCTCCGCCAGATCATCATCACTTGCACCGAAGGAGTGCGTCGCGCTTACGAGGAACAGGGCGAAGTGGGGCCGTTGCTTGACGAAGTCGAACACAATATTTTTAAGGTCGGCGACGACCGTTTCAAGAGCCAGCTCCTGACCATGAAAGAGCAGGTGATGGGCGCGCTCGAATCCATCGAGAAACTTTACGAGCGACGTGGTGGGATCACAGGACTATCGACCGGATTCATTGAGCTGGATCGCCTTACCAGCGGATTACATCCGGCCGAGATGGTTGTCATTGCGGGACGACCGAGCATGGGCAAAACCGCCCTCGCGATGAACATGGCCGAACACGTGGCTGTAAATCAAAGGAAACCGGTCGCAGTGTTCAGTCTGGAAATGAGCAGCCAGCAACTTGTCCAACGCATGCTTTGTTCTCGCGCCCGCGTTAACTTGCAGCGGGTGCGCGATGGCTTTCTCGGTGAACGCGATTTTCCAAGCCTGACTGCAGCTGCCTCAAAACTGGCGGACGCGAAAATTTTCATTGATGACAGTCCATCGCTTGAAATTCTGGAGTTGCGGGCCAAGGCGCGCCGGCTGAAAGCGCAGCAAAACGTGGAGTTGGTTCTGATTGATTATTTGCAATTATTGCGATCGGCTACGCGTCGGGCCAAGGAAAACCGGCAGCTCGAGATTTCCGAAATTTCCGCCGGCTT
>QHRJ01000352.1 GCA_003220075.1 Verrucomicrobiota bacterium | reverse complement strand
GCCTTGCTGCCTATCTTTGACGCTGGTCAAGTTCCCATCGTCTGTGAGGGTGATAAATTTTTGGGTCTCATCACCCGCATCGATCTGCTCAACTACCTGCGCCGGAGGATGCAGTGATACTCATTAAAGGGAACGGCTGTTTATATAAAAATTAATTACTCACGGTTCGCATGAATGAAATTCAGTTTTTCGGATTGCCGGGACCAACTTGGAGAATGTTCTCGTTGAGAGCCCCAGCAGATTTAAGATACGCTTTTGCGTATCGGACAGTGGCGTAAGACACCAATGAGTCTCTCCCTCTATAGTAAAGCCGGAGAGAGTCACGCCGCGAAAAGCGCGCAACATCATTTCAGTCGTGGGGCGGTCGGTCTGGCGGCCTGGTTGCCCGGCATAGAGGCCAGACAGTTTCTGACCGCGTTCTTTGAGGTTTTCCCGCGCCACGAATTGTGTCAGCACCAGTGCTCGCAGGGCAATCGTTAGCAACAGGATCAAGCCCACGATGCGATGCTCGTAGTGCAAATAGAAGGGCGTCAGCGACAACGGAAAGCCTTTCAGACGTCCGAAGCCTTGCTCGATCACGTACTGTTCGCGGTACGCATGGACGGCTTTCGCCAGCGGCAGTTCGTGGGCGTCCTGGTTGCTTGCGTAAACGCGCCAACCCAGCCGACGTAGGGCTTGCTCCAAAGCCGGCTCGTTAATCGTGGCGTTCACGGTGATCTGCTCTTCATGCACCGTGGTGGCAGAGCGTGCGCCGTAGGCGCGTTTGCTTCGTTCCAGCACGTGGCACTCGACTTCGATGCTCAGGAGCTCGCTGACGCGATGCTGTTCGGCGACCTGCTGGGCGGCCGCTTGAGCGTGTTCGACGCTCTGCAGAGGGGGCTTCCCCTGCTTGCGTTGAGTGAGTTCGACAATGTCTGCTTGTGCGCGTTTGAGGCGGTTGCGCAGCGAGTGCTCCTGACGTTTGGCAAAGCTCAAACTGCGAAGGACCAGACGTCGTTCGTCCCACCTGACCGTTTTGCCCGAGGAGTCTTGGCCGCTGAGGCCGACGGTCGTTTCAAAACCGACCGCTATTCGTTCTTCGGGCGTTGGCGCAGCGTCGTCTCCGGACAACGGATAAACGTCTATCAAGGGTTGCTGGCCGGCAAAGACGGGCTCCAGTAGCCGATCTAATTCCGCCGCCGGCATCTGGAGCGCCGAGAGTGGGCACAAATAGTAATCACCGTGCGCCACGATCTCGGCGCGGGTTGCGAGCGCCGCCATCTTGCAATCGCCAATGTGCGTCAAGCCGTTATGGCCTATACTCTGGCGAACCTTGGCAATCTCCGGCAAATACAGCGGATCATCCGCCGAATTGCCCGCCACCACCGCGGTGGTCAATGGCAGTCCCATCGCGTCCAACACGGACAATGATATTTTCAATTGCGGTAAATCCGGTCGATGGTCACAACTCAGACCAAACTGGAACATCCCCTCCGGGGTGACATAGGCTGAAACGGAGGTCGAATCAAATCGCACGCGGTCCGTCTTCAAATCGTAGGTGCGTATGATCGCGCCGTTGAGCTCGGCTTCAAACGACTGCCAATTCTCATCCACGCTCAGATAATCGAGCCCGGTTGCCAAGCGATCATCCGTGCAATCGCGCGGCTCAACCTCGCAGCCCAGACAGCGCGAGAGCGTTCGCCGGTGCTCAGCGACCCAGGGCTCAACCTGATTAAGCCGGTGGTCGGCCTGCGATAGAATGAAGGTCAACCAGACAATGCACATCTGGCCAAGACTCAATCCTGTCCGATTGCCGTTGGTCGGGAAGTGCTTGTCAATGAATTCGGCCACGCGTAGCTTAAGCAGCAGTGCGACCAAGACCGGAATATCATCCACTCGTTCGTGTACCGCCGTGATTTTTGGGTTCATTCCGCAAGCTTATATCACATC
>QHRJ01000341.1 GCA_003220075.1 Verrucomicrobiota bacterium | reverse complement strand
GACCCGACTGTTCGGGAATATAAATCCTCTAGATCGGTATGAATGGATTGAACACTGCACATGAAATAAACATATCGGAGATTTTTTATGCCTATTACAATCGCCAGTATCATGAACCTTATGGGGCCGGACATGGTGGTAATCCTGCTCATCGTGTTGCTCCTGTTCGGTGCGAAGAAACTGCCCGAACTCGCCCGAGGTATGGGCCGGGCGGTAAAAGAGTTCAGCGCGGCGCGCGATGAGCTTGAGAGGGAGCTTAGTCCGTCCGGACCCAACGCAGCACCGGCGCACAAACTACTGGACACAAAGAGCGAGCTACCATCTGCGCAGCCGTAGCTTCTCATCAGCGGCTTCGTCCCAGAAATAATCGATGATCGCTCGCGTAACTCGTAAGCCACGCAAAAAACGAATCGTCATCCTCGGCGGTGGATTCGGTGGAGTTTATGCTGCGATGCAGCTCGAGAAATTGCTGGCGAGAGAAAACGCGGTCGAGGTTTGCCTGGTTAGCCGCGACAACTTCTTCCTATTCACACCGATGCTTCATGAGATCGCGGCGAGTGATCTCGAGATCACGAACATCGTAAATCCGCTCCGGAAATTACTTCGTCAGATTGAGGTAATAGTGGGCGACGTGCGCCAGATTGATTTACCCGCCAAGCGAGTGCTGATTTCGTGCGATCCCCACGATTACCCGCAACAAATCGGCTATGATCACTTGGTTCTCGCACTTGGGTCGGTTACCAACTTTCACAACCTGCCGGGTTCTGCCGAGTTCGCCCTACCGATGAAATCGCTCTCGGATGCGATTCGATTGCGCGCACAAGTCCTTCGTCACATGGAAGAGGCAAATTCACAATGTAATCTGAGCGATCGAGAGTCGTTACTTACTTTTGTTGTCGCAGGCGGAGGCTTCGCGGGAGTGGAAACTGTAGCGGCCTTAAATGACTTCGTACGAGAAGCACTGCCATTTTACCCCAGCGTGCGTGAAGAAATGTTGCGAGTTATACTGGTGCATTCTGGTCCTGTAATCCTGCCGGAACTTGGTGAAGCTTTAGGGCGATACACCCAGAAGGTGCTCACGGGACGAGGTGTAGACATCCGACTGAATACCCGAGTCAAAGGCGTGACAGAAGAGAACGTATCGTTAGTTGATGGTTCCTCGATTCCGACCCGCAATCTGGTGTGGACCGCGGGAACCGCGCCAAGTCCGCTTATCTTTTCGCTGCCATGCATGAAAGCTGGAGGCCGTTTACTGGTAGACCAATTTTTGCGAGTTCCCGACTGGCCCAACCTTTGGGCGGTGGGTGACTGTGCCTTTGTGCCGGACATGAGAAATCCAGGGAAATCTCATCCGCCAACCGCGCAACATGCGATGCGCGAGGGCAAGATTGTGGCGCAGAATATCGTGGCTGCGCTCGTGGATCGTCCCCTCAAATCATTTTCATTCAGGACCATCGGGCTGTTGGCATCAATCGGTCGTCGGATGGGCGTCGCGCGCATTTTCGGTTTCAATTTCTCGGGCTTCTTCGCGTGGTGGATGTGGCGCACGATTTACCTGAGCAAGTTGCCCGGTTTGGACAAAAAGATTCGTGTGGCATTTGACTGGACGCTGGATCTCCTTTTCCCCAAGGA
>QHRJ01000340.1 GCA_003220075.1 Verrucomicrobiota bacterium | reverse complement strand
CGCGTGAAGTTCGCGAAAGCTTAACAACCTTTCGACTATCAAGACCCCGGAAGACCCGGGCAGGGCCGAAAACCCTGCTCGGGTTTGCCTTTTGCCTTGAATTTGCCGGACGAATCCCCGGCCCTTGGACAGATTCTAGCGGACGGCCGTCGCCCTTGTGCGCACGCCTATCCAGCGCCAACCTTGGCGCGTAACCGCACTGCAATAGCCCCACGACCAGCCCGCAGCGTAGAGCTTGTCACCGATGACTTCCCAGTATTTCATTGGCCGCATGATGCCAGAATCAGCTAATCCCGCGCAGCAGCCTCATACAATCATCGAGATTCGGCCGTTCCGAGGCGGCTGGCAGTGTTTTGAAGGCCCGGGCGTTCAGCCGTACTGGACTGGCGACACGGCAAAAGAGGACGCAACCGGCTACGCCACTGCGCGCGCAAAATTCGGGCGCGGAGAGATCGTGTTCTTAATCACGATGGCAAGGTTCAGACAATTATCTCCTTAACAAGAGCCCGGGAGCCATGAAGCGTGATATGGGATAGAACGAGATTCCTGCTCGCCGATCAAGCGCGGTTCAGTATTGATTCCGGCTCAATTTTCTGGCAGACGATCTCCCATGATTCCGTCTTCCACAGGCGGCAGCTTCTCAAGCAGGCAGATTAGGCGAAATTATTCTGTAATATGTTGCGGAATAATTCCGCCGACTCCTCGTTAGGCGAGCTATCGAAAGCGATTTCAATCATCACGCTCCGAACCAGCGAAAGAAATACGATTTATGTATGCAATCATGGGGGTCACTGGTCAGATCGGAGGTGTCGTCGCGCGCACCCTTCTCGCGGCAAGGCAACCGGTCCGCGCGGTTGTCCGGGATGCTGGCAAAGGGCAGGCATGGGCGGATCGCGGATGTGAAGTAGCACTGGCCACGATCGAGGATGCGGTCTCCCTCGCCGCGGCGTTCCAAGGGACAGAAGGCGTCTTCGTGCTGGTACCGCCAAACTTTGATCCGCGCCCAGAGTTTCCTGAGGCGCACGCGATCGGAGTGGCATTGCGCTCCGCACTGGAAGCGGCGCGTCCGGCGCGAGTGGTTTATCTTTCCACGATCGGGGCGCAAGCCGGTCAACCTAACCTGCTGTCCCAGCACACCATCATCGAACGGGCGCTGGGCGACCTGCCAGTATCGACGACGTTTCTACGTCCGGCTTGGTTCATGGAAAATTGTCGGTGGGATGTGGCTCCGGCGCGGGAGCAGGGTGTGATTCCAAGCTTCCTGCAACCGCTCGACAAACCGGTGCCGATGGTGGCCACGGCGGACATTGGGAGGGTCGCAGCCGGGCTGCTTCAGGAAAAATGGAGCGGTCGCCGCGTTGTTGAACTGGAAGGACCGCAACGCGTGGCGCCGAACGAGATCGCCAGCACTTTCGCGAAGCTCCTTGGTCGTCCGGTACGCATGGAGGCCGTGCCGCGCGAATCCTGGGAGGGTCTCTTCAAGTCGCAGGGCACGAAGAACCCGCTGCCTCGCATGCAGATGCTGGATGGCTTTAACGAAGGCTGGATCGAGTTCGAGAACGGGGAAGCAGGCTCGCAGAAGGGAAGCGTTGCCTTGGAGAGCGTTCTGAAAGCCTTGATTGAAGGTGAAGGGGATGCCGACGCAAATTGAGCATTTCGGCTTTTGGCCTCTCGTCGCTCAACGTCTTGCGCAAATGGCCGAAGCACCTAACCAATCGCTGATCAGCTCTTCGGCGTTTGCTCTGGCATGCTCGCGGATGGTGTCGTTGGCGACGCCAAGCGAATTTTTTTGCCGATTACGTTCGGAAGTTCGCTGGATACGAACCTGTTTGGCCGTTCACGGATATTTTAGCCCGTGTCGAACGTATCTTTACCGACGGTGATTGCAACGATGACGAGC